>PWLM01000004.1 GCA_003560495.1 Bacillus sp. (in: firmicutes)
GTCATTACCCAGACACGTACCGACGATCCACTGGAAGTCCGTGTATCGACAGTAGGAAGAACACTGCCGAATGTCGAGGCAAAAGTCGTCCGCCCTGGTACGTCGGAAGAAGCTGCCCCCGTGGAGCAGGGAGAACTTATTACACGCGGCTACCACGTTATGAAAGGCTACTACAACAATCCGGAGGAAACCGAAAGAGTAATTGACGGGGACGGCTGGCTTTATACCGGTGATTTAGCGGTGAAAGATGAAAGCGGTTACTTCAGTATCACCGGCCGTTTGAAGGATATGATTATACGCGGCGGGGAGAATATTTACCCGCGTGAAATTGAAGAGTTTCTGTATCAGCACCCGAAAATTCTCGACGTGCAGGTTGTCGGGGTGCCGGATGAAAAATACGGGGAAGAAATTGTCGCCTGGATCCGCCTGAAAGAAGGCGAAACGGCTTCTGTGGAAGAAATTCGTGAACACTGCCGCGGCAGCATCTCCAACTTTAAAATTCCACGCTATATTACATTCTGCGAGGAATATCCGATGACTGCTTCCGGAAAAATTCAGAAGTACAAGCTGAAACAGGAAAGTATTGCGCTGAAAGAAAGCTCGACTGAATAGCAGGTTGATATATGACGATAAAAAAATCCCGGAGGGCCCTCCGGGATTTTTTGTACTTTTTGCCGAGAAAACTGCTTCCGCACTCAGCGTTCACCGTGATAAGCGGTGCCGGGAGCGGGCATTGATGGGTAATTCTACCAATTGGATGCTTAATTCTACCAACCTGCTCCGGAATAGTACCAACTTTCGAAGGATTACTTCCAACTTCTGAATTTTTTCTTCCAAGTGGAAGTAATTGTACCAGCAGCCCTGTTTTTTCTACCAAATTTTCGCTTATTTCTACCACACTTCTGAAGAAAGAGTTTCCGATTACGCAACGGAATTGTCTGGCTTCACGCATGCTTAAGAAGCTGCCCCTTATGTTTTTGGGCCAGCTTCTTTACGACTTGATCGTCTTAAATATTTCCTGCTTTTTCGGCGGTTTCCTCTTTTAGTACAAAAAGGCCTTCCTCCTGCGTCCAGCTTTCCTCGGGAAGCTGGAACAACGGATGCAGCTGATCCTTCATGAAAATTTCTGCGGCTGTCCTGCTGCGCCTCCCTTCTGCTCCCGCAGCTTTGAGCATGACGGTGCTTTCCAGCAATATGACCATTTTTTCAGAGATTTTCCTTATTTTTCTCGTCTGCTCCTGCATCCCGAGAGTTTTCAGCTCTTCCAGCTCCTTCTCAAGACGGGCAAGAGCTTTCTTAAGAGAATTTCCTGCTTCTGATGATTCCAGCTTTTCTAATTCGCTGTGAATATACTCGGTAAATACCTGATCCACTCCAAATTTTTTAATCAGCCTCAGCACTTCGAGACCGAGAATGTTGCGGGTCCCTTCCCATACTGTCAGTACCTGGGCGTCACGGAGAAGCCTCGGGGTGACAAAATCTTCAATATATCCGTTTCCTCCATGCATTTCAATAGCTTCATGAGAAAAGTGAATGGACTGGTCCGCCGTCTCTGCTTTTACAAGCGCAATAAGCAGTCTCAAAAATCCTTCCTTTTTCTCCCTCTCTCCCCCGTACCATTGGTCGAAAGCTTCGGCGAGTTCAAAAGTCGTCCGAACATCCGCTTCCAGCTTTACTTTCATACGAACCAGAGAATCCTGCACCATTGGATAATCAATCAGAGCTTCACCGAAAGCACGTCTTTCTTCTGCATAGGAACGTGCTTCCGTATAGGCCCGGCGCATGATGCCGATAGATGCTGCTGCATTGCATATTCTCGACAGGTTCAGTGCTTCCATCATGTAATAAAAACCTTTTTCCGCATCACCTACTAAAAATGCTTCTGCTCCGTCAAATTCCACTTCTCCGGAAGGAACTGCCCGGACACCGAGCTTATCTTTCAACCTTCTTATCGAAAGGTTATTTAACGCTCCATCCGATGTGCGCCACGGTACGAGAAAAAGCGACAGACCTTTGGTTCCTTTTTCTGATCCACTGATTCTCGCCAGTACCATGGCTGCTCCACACATTCCAGCGTTACTGGCAAAGTATTTTTCTCCGTACAGCCGGTACGTGCCATCTTGCTCTTCAACCGGCAGAGCTTCCGTTTCATTGGCTCCGACGTCCGATCCTCCCTGGCGTTCTGTCAGAAAAGTTGCTCCTTCGTACAGTTCTTCATCTCCAAGGGAAGTAAGGTGAGGCAGATATTTGTTTTTCAGCTTTTCATCGGCGTACTGCTCGACCAAATAAGCAGCTGCCATCGTCAGCGTCACCGGGCAGTAAAAGCCGGGCTCCGTCTGGGAAAGGATATAGCCTTGGGCAAAGGAATAAAGATAGTTTCCCCTCCGCCCGATCTCCGGGATTTTCCGGTGTATATAGCCCACAATGCCCTCTCCGTACACCTGCCGGATCGTTTCCTTGTATCCTTCGTTCACCTGAACGTGGGACTGATCGTTCCCATAGCGGTCATATTTAATCAGCTGCGGCTGTCCCTCCCTGTCCGTCCAGCGGGCCCGTTCATCGACTTCCTCTGCGCAGAGACGTCCGAATTCCTTCAGTTTGAGGTCCGCCCACTGAAAAAACGTTTCATCGAGCTTTTCCTGAAGCAGTTCTTTCAAAAGCGGATCGCTGTTGTAAAAGTTCATGTGTGGACCTCCTGCAGCCTGTGTTTAAGAATTTTCCCGGTTGGATTTCTCGGCAGTTCGCTGATCACCCGAAACTGTCTTGGAATTTTATAATCCGCAAGCTTTCCGGAAAGAAAGTCCTTCCATTCTTTCTCGGTACTTTCTGCCTTCTCCTTTAATACAATACAAGCTGTAACGGTTTCTCCCCAGTCTTTATTTGGCATCCCTATTACCGCACATTCTGATATATCGGGGTGAGCCGCCAGCTGTTCTTCTACTTCTTTCGGGTAAATATTGACGCCGCCTGAAATAATAATATCTTTTTTCCTCTCCAGCACCCATATATAGCCATCTTCATCCATTTTCCCGACATCCCCTGTGTAAAGCCATCCATTGCGTATCGTTTCCGCCGTCTTTTCCGGCTCACCTTCGTAGCGCAGCATCGTTCCTTCTCCGCGCAGAATAATTTCTCCCGGCTCCCCGGGCTCTGCATCGGTACCCTCTTCATCGACGAGCCTTATTTCCGCATTGAGAGCCGCACGGGAACCGATACTTCCTGCCTTTTTATCATGTTCCTCCGGGAGAAGAAGCGTGCCGTTCGGACCGGCTTCTGTCAGACCATACACACAATAAAAACGGTCGGACCGAAATGCTTTTTGTACAGTGTCGACTTCTTTTTTCCCCATCGGAGCTCCTCCATATACCCAATGAGTCATGGAAGACAAATCTTTTTTGGACATATCCGGGTGGCCGGCTGTTAGAAGGTAGGCTGTCGGCGCCCCGAAGAAGTGTGTGGTCCGCCATCGTTCCACTGCGTCCAGAAACAGTTCAGGTGTGAAAGACGGGACGAGACAGTGGGAAGCTCCGACATAGGTTCCGGCTGCCAGGAAGAGATGCAGTGGTGCCGAGTGGCTGAGCGGCATAATATGAAGCATCCTGCTTTCCGGTTTCATCTCCATTTCCACAGCCATCATAACAGCTGTCGTAAGTATATTTTTATTCGAAAAAACTACTCCCTTCGGTCTGCCTGTCGTGCCGGATGTATAGAGCATAACCGCTTCATCGTCTTCAGAGGAATAGCAGGGAAGATCTTCCTCTCCTCCTTCTGCTGTCATATTTTCGATGAGCTCCCACCCTTTCACTACCGGTCCGTTTTTAATAAAAACAGCTTTCGGAAATTCTCCCGGCAGAGTGGCACAGTTATTGTACAGCAGGTGTTCGGCAATTACCGCCTTTGCCCGGCTGTGACTGAGCATATAGGACAGCTCCCGGGACGTGAGGCGGGCGCTGACAGGTACGGCTGTAGCTCCGAGGCGCAGTGCTGCAAAAAAACTGATCACAAACCAGCGTGTATTCGGCATATACAGCATAACTCTGTCCCCCCGGCCTATTCCTTTTTCTTCGAAAGAAAAAGCCATCCGATTGACGAGCACATTCAGCTCCCGGTAGGACAGCTCTCCCTCCTGTTCCAGCAGGGCGGCTTTCTTCGGGTATTTGCGGGCGTTCCGGCTCAGCAGTTCAGAAATATTCAATCGTATCTCCCCTTTATGTTTGTTTTTTCAGGCGTCGAAGTTCTTCCAATTCCTTTTCAAACGTCGTTTTAAAAGTGGTCATATCTGCTTTTAATTCCGTAAGCTCTCTTATATGTTCCTCCACTTCTGCAATTCGCTTTTCCCCATAGGCTACCGTACGCTCCAGCTGCTTTTCCCCGGTACGGTCTTCGTCGAACAGCCCGATCATTTCCTTTATATCCTCCAGGGAGAAGCCGAATTTTTTGCCCCGGAGGATGAGCCGGATCCTTGCTATATCTTTTTTATGATAAATGCGCTGCCTTTCCGGGGTCCGTTCCGGCTGAAGAATCCCAATTTCTTCGTAGTACCGGAGCGTCCTCGGTGTGACATCAAAAAAAGCAGCTGCTTCCTGGATTTTCATTAA
>PWLM01000115.1 GCA_003560495.1 Bacillus sp. (in: firmicutes)
AATGAGCCAATTGCGGCAACCCGCATGGAAGTTGGAACCGACGTTAACTTCGGGGCGCTTACGCGCAAGCTGTTTGACCACCTTGAAAGCACCGATGTGACAGTGAACTACCGCCATTCCGTTGAAGATCTGAAGCAGCGGGAAGACGGCAGCTGGGAACTGAAAATACAGAACGACCAGGAAGACAGACTCGAAACCCACACGGCCGACTTTGTATTTGTCGGCGGGGGCGGAGGAAGTCTCCACCTTCTTCAGAAATCCGGTATTCCGGAAGGAAAAGGTGTCGGCGGCTTTCCGGTCAGCGGTATGTTCCTTGTCTGTGACAAGCCGGACGTCGTCGAGCAGCACTACGGCAAAGTGTACGGCAAGGCGCCGGTCGGCGCGCCGCCGATGTCCGTGCCGCATCTGGATACGCGCTTTATGGAAGGAAAGGAAACGCTCTTTTTCGGACCGTTCGCCGGCTTTTCACCGAAGTTTTTAAAAACAGGCTCAAATCTTGATTTGTTAACGTCTGTAAGGGCGAATAATCTGCTCACGATGTCCGCTGCCGGCCTGAAAAACATCCCGCTGACAAAGTATTTGATCGGTCAGGTCATGCTTTCTAAAGAACAGCGCATGGAAGCGCTGCGGGAGTTTGTTCCGACGGCGGAAAGTGACGACTGGAGAGTTGTTGTTTCCGGACAGCGGGTGCAGGTGATAAAGGATACGGATAAAGGAAAAGGGACGCTGCAGTTCGGTACAGAAGTTATCAGTGCGGCCGACGGCTCAATCGCGGCACTTCTCGGGGCTTCCCCGGGTGCCTCGACGGCGGTATCGGTCATGCTCGATGTGATGGAGCGCTGCTTCCCGGATCGTATCGAAGAGTGGACGCCGAAGCTGAAAGAAATGATTCCTTCCTACGGCCTGAAACTTTCCGAACATCCGGAAATGATCCGTGATATTCACGAAAGCACCGAAAAAACGCTTCAGCTTCGTCTGAAAAAAGAAGCAAAAATGTCTTAAACAACGTTAAAAAAAGCTTCCCGTATGTATACCGGGAAGCTTTTTTGTGCGTTACTTGCAATCGTTCCGGTGAAGCATTTCCTGGCCGACCTGGTGGGAGCCTTTCTGCTCCATATCGTACACGAGCTGATGCAGATCTTCGAGCGGCAGGTCCTTTCCCCGGCTGAACCAGAGAGTAAAAATACCGAGCCTTGAAGAAATTTCTGCTTCCACCATGTATTCAAACTTCATGCGGTCTTTTTCATTCAGCTTGTGCAGCTCGCTGCTGTGGGGGATAAGCAGTCTTCGGACCCGCTCCTTGATCCGGGAAACAAACGTCGGGTCCCCGTTCGGTCCGAGCAGCACTTGCAGCTTCTCGCCGTGCTGCTCGTAAAAGTCCATGAATTCCTCCAGGCTTTGATGTCGGTCAAGTCCTTTATGGTGGTCTTTGATCATTTCCTCGAACTGTTCCTCCCCGGGGAGAATCGAATCTTCAATTGCCTGCAGCGCATTGTACACGTCCGTAAAATAGACGTAAAACGTTCCCCGGTTGAAGCCGGCGGCGTCGGTAATTTCCCGGACCGTTATTTTTTCAATCGGTTTTTCGCAGTAAATTTTCCAGAAATGATCCAGAAGTGTCTGCTTTGTTTCCTCGGGCACAGGGCGTCGTCCCATAGGTCTTCCTCCTCGTAAGTCATATATGTTGACCGCCGGACGGCGGGAATGTACCGTGACCAGTATACAACACGTTGTTGGATAAAGTAAACGTGGTAAAACAGAAATTTTTATACCGAACAAACAGGGTGTCATTGTTGATTGAAGCGAAGAAGTGATTCATGGTAACTTGTATCAAGTACAACACGTTGTTGGGTATACATAGACGAGAAGGAGCGGTTACGAATAGATGAGGATATGGGATTTTTCGATTAAACGACCGAAGTTTACAATTGTAATTATGGCAGTACTGCTGCTTTTAGGTACCGTGTCGCTCACAAGGCTTCCGGTACAGCTTCTGCCGGACGTGGAGGCGCCGGCGGCAGCGGTTGTCACAAACTATCCGGGAGCCGGGCCGAATGAAGTGCTTAATGACGTAACGGAGCCTCTGGAGGATGATTTGTCCAATATTTCCGGATTGAATCAGCTCACCTCTCAGACGCAGGAAGGATCGTCGATTGTTATTATGGAGTTTTCGTTTGATACGTCGATTGAAGACGTGGAAAACGATATTATTACGACGATCAACCAGACGGAGCTTCCGGATGATGCCGGACAGCCGAACTTTTTGAAGTTTGACCCGTCGATGTTCCCGAGCATGCAGCTCGCCGTTTCATCCCAGGATGACGACATTACCGATTTTCAGGACGATGTAGCGGACCTGCAGCGGGAAATGGAACGTGTGGAAGGCGCAGCTTCTGTGGATGAATCCGGAACGATCGATGAAGAGTACGAAGTCGTACTGGACCTCGACACGCTCGAAGACAACGGCCTCACCCAGCAGGATATTGTCGATGCGATTCAGGGAAGCGACATGTCGATGCCGGGCGGTACGATTGTGGACGAAGAAGAGGAAGAAACGATCACGACACGTCTTCTGAGTGAAATTTCCTCTATTGAAGAACTCGAAGAAATCGAAGTGATGGAAAATCCGGAGACAGAGGAAACGATTACGGTTGGTGACACGGCCGATGTCTCCCTTACGGAAGAAGACCGGGATGTCATTACACGGCTGAACCAGGACGACTCCATTCAGCTGGACGTGATGTTTGAATCGGAAGCGGATACGTCCGCCACCGCCGCAGACGTCCGGGACGAACTGGATTCTCAGCTGGAAGAGGACGAATTCGATGACCTCACAGCCGCTGTACTTTACGATGAAGGAGAGTTTATCGACGAGGCTATAAACAGCGTCATGCTGTCCCTGATCGGCGGGGGAATTCTGGCAATGGTGCTTCTGTTTGCCTTTTTAAGAAACTTGAAAACGCCGCTCATTATCGGAATTGCCATACCTTTTTCCGTCATCACGACGTTTGCCCTGTTTTTCTTTACGAATATCAGCTTAAACATCATGACGATCGGTGGACTTGCTCTTGGTATCGGGATGCTCGTCGATAACGCCGTCGTTGTTATTGAAAATATTTACCGCCACCTGTCGATGGGTAAAAAGCCGCGGCAGGCGGCAGCGGACGGCACGAGGGAAGTTGCCGGGGCGATCACCGCGTCGACACTGACGACCGCTTCGGTGTTCCTGCCGATCGTTTTCGTTACCGGAATCGTCGGGGATCTGTTTGCCCCGCTCGCGATCACCGTGGCCTTCAGTTTATTGGCCTCGCTGTTCTCGGCTGTGACGATCGTACCGATGATCGCAAGCCGTATTCTGACAGCGCCGGAGGAAGACGTGGAAGCGAAGCGGAAGGAAAAGCCGTACATGAAGCGGCTTGCCGCCGCTTCCTGGTGGACTCTCAAGCACCGCGTCGCCGTGCTTCTCATTACCCTTGCGACGCTTGCTGCCGGGGTGCTCGGTCTGATGACGACCGGGGTCGATTTTCTCCCGGATTCCGACGAAGGTACGTTCCTCGTGGAAGTGGAGCATGAAGAAGGAACGCTTCTTGCAAGAACACAGGAAACGATGGAAGCGATCGAAGAGGAACTTGATGACTACGCCGAAGTGGATACGTACTTGAGTACGGCTGGAAGTTCTGCCGTGGAAGGCGGCATGACAACATCCAGCCACATCGGAGAAATCATCGTCACCATGGTCGACGCTCCGGACCGGGACGTCACCTCGTTTGAATTTATTGAAGAGATTGAAGGAGATATTGAAGCAGCAGATAATGAGGCGGACATTAACGTCGCGGCCTTTGCCCAGGCTGGGTTCGGTGGGGATCCGAACACGTACTCCTTCAGCCTGCAGGATGATGACGATGAGCGTCTGATTGAAGGATCGGAAGAAGTGATCGATATTCTGGAAGACGAAACCGACGTGCGCCAGGTCGATTCTTCGGAAGATGAAACAGCACCGGAGCTGCAGGTCATTGTGGACCGGGATGCCGCAGCGGACGAAGGGATGGCACCTTCCCAGATCGGAACCGCTGTGTCGGATGCGACCGGAGGGGTGAACGCCGGCACGCTGGAACTGGAAGGTGACAGTCCGCTGCCGGTGATCGTCCGCTATCCGGGCGAAGTACTGAGCAGTATGGAAGAATTCAACAATATTCTGATTCCGGATCAGGAAGGCGGCTTTATCGAGCTTTCGGAAGTGACGGAGTCGGAAGAAGGCGAAACACCGGGCATGATCAACCGCGCCGATCAGGAGCGGACGATCGATATCGATGTCCGCTACGCTTCAGATCTTTCCCTGCAGGAAGCAGGCGTGCTCGTCGAGGAGGCCATTGACGAAGCGGATCTTGCCTCAGACACGGAAGTGGTCATCGGAGGGGACCAGGAACTTCTCGATGATGTCATCGCCGACATGGTTCTTGCCTTCATGCTCGGGCTCGCCTTTATTTACCTTGTTATGGTAGCCCAGTTTGAATCGTTTAAATACCCATTAATCGTCATGTTTACTGTACCGCTGTTTATTATCGGGGTCATGCTGT
>PWLM01000196.1 GCA_003560495.1 Bacillus sp. (in: firmicutes)
AATTTATTTGCTAATAATACTCAAGTTTCAAATAGTGGATTTAGAGAAACATTTCGTGGTTGTTTAGGATTATCTGGATCTATAGATGGTAGTTTATTTTGGAACAATACTCAAGTTTCAAATAGTGCATTTTATGGAACATTCTATAATTGTTCATCATTAGGTGGTTCTATACCTGAGAATTTATTTTCACAAAATACACAAGTTTCAATAGATGGATTTGGTTTAACTTTTTATGGTTGTTCAGGATTAACCGGATCTATACCTAAAGATTTATTTTCACAAAATACTGAAGTTACAACATATGGATTTAAAGAAACCTTTTATGGTTGTTCATCTTTAGAAGGATCTATAGATGGTAGTTTATTTTGGAACAATACTCAAGTTTCATCATATGCATTTTATCAAACATTCTATAATTGTTCAGGATTAACTGGATCTATACCTAAAGATTTATTTTCACAAAATACTAAAGTTACAACAGCGGGATTTGGGAGAACATTTTATGGTTGTTCATCTTTAGAAGGATCTATAGATGGCAGTTTATTTTGGAACAATACTCAAGTTTCAGTAAGTGGATTTAACGGAACATTTCGTGGTTGTACAGGATTAACTGGATCTATACCTAAAGATTTATTTTCACAAAATATTGAAGTTACAACAGGAGGATTTAGAGAAACATTTCGTGGTTGTTCAGGATTAACTGGATCTATACCCAAAGATTTATTTACTAATAATACTCAAGTTGAAGCACAAGCATTTCGCGGAACATTTTATGGTTGTTCATCATTAGGAGGAATAATAGATGGTAGTTTATTCTGGAATAATACTAACGTTTCATTATGGGGATTTCATTCAACATTTAGTGGTTGTGAAAGTTTAGAAGATGTAGGTGAAGGTCTTTTTGCTAATAATCTTCAAGTTTCAATATATGGATTTTTTCAAACATTTTATAATTGTACTAATCTCAAACTAAATAAAAAGATATTTTTCCTTGATGACGCATCTACAACAGAAAGATTTAAGGATAAAGAAGTATACTTTGAATCTTGCTTTTACAGAAATTCTTATGATGGTTCTATAGGTGAAGCACCAGAGCTTTGGGATGTTTCTTATGGTTCTGAAACTCCAACATATAATACACTCACTTTCGGTGGTGTAGGTAATGATTGTGACAGCTTAAGCAACTACTGGGCTATACCTAAAGACTGGGGTGGAGATGATGAAGTTACTGAATGTCCATAATGATATATAAATAAAATAAAGTATACAATGATATTCGAATCATTTAATAATTGGCTTTTAGAACAAGAAAGTAATGAGGCCCAAAAACAAACTTATGGTTGTATAATGATAGAAGGTAATATTCCTAATTGGGAAGAATATCATCTTGATGGTATAAATAAAGATGACGTGTTTATTAAGCCAAATGATGATTCTTATGGATTAGAAACACAACCTCATATTACTATAGTTTATGGTATACATGAAGATGAAATAGATCCAGAGGTTGTATGTAGCGTTATTGAGAAAAATATGAAACCTCTTAAATTTACTATTACTAATGTTGATATATTTGAAAATAAAGAGTATGATGTGGTTAAATACAATGTCCCTGTGACACCTAAATTAAAAGAATATAGAAATATATTCCTTCAGTTTCCAAACACCCAGATGTTCCCAGAATACAATCCTCATATCACTATAGCGTATGTATTACCCGGAATGGGAAAAAAGTATAAAAGAGAACTAAGAGAACCTTTTGACGTAATTTTTGATAAAGGAGTTTATTCATGGCATGAGCCTGGAGAAGAAGAATTAAAAAGGAGAGTAATTAATTTAAATAAAAAGAAAAATAAAATAAAATTGTACTAATGAAATTCCAAAGCTTCAAGAATTGGCTTAATGAAGAACAAAAACGAGGATCCATTTTTCGTAATACTGGCGAGGGGTGGTTACAGGAATTTTTATCAAAAGAAGAAATCAAAGCTACACCTCATGATGACGGTACTCCTCGCTTCATCTCATTCTCTCGTGACTCAGACAGTGGAGGCCAGGACGATTTTGGATCAGTTCAGATAGAGTTTGATGAGGACAAGCTCTTTGTTCAAGATGCCGAAGAGATCTGGTACGAGCCTGAGTACTTCGAGATGAATCCGGCAATTTCTCGGTATGTCACTGGCTTCACCGGAGAGCAAGACTACTACGACAGCAAAGATTTCGACAACGCTGAAGAAGCCTGGGAACATTCTGATTTAGACTGGAACACTTACGTTGAAGATTATGCCACAGAAGAAGAGATTGTTATGACAGAAGTTAAGTATGAACCGGGCTTAATAAAAAAGGTGACATTTTCAGAACCTCCGTTAGATAAAACCATAGAACTATTAAAAAAATATAATATTCCGTATGAGCAAGAATAATTTTCAAAGTTTTAGAGCATGGTCTCGCATCCATGGCCAACCACTTTCCGAATCTCAAAGAGAGATGTCTAAAGAAATGCATGATGAATGGGAAGACTTCTACGATGAAGGTGTGACCGTCATATATCCTGGGTCGTTCAAGCCCATGACAGGAGGGCACCTCTCGCTTATAGAAACATACCTCTCTCATCCTTTCGTGAACAAAGTGATAGTGTATGTAGGTACCGGTGTTCGCAACGGGATTGACCAAGATATGGCCTTTTCCATAGCACAGGATCTCACCTCTCACCTCTCAAACGTTGAGGTAGAAAAGTCACCCTACCCATCACCTATCCTTACGGCATACAAAGCCATGGAGAGTGCTGAGCCAGGCAACTACGCACTGGCAGCCTCAAAGAAGGGTGATGACTACAAGAGAGTTGAGTCATTCACACAACAACACGAACCAGGTGGAAAGTACCACGACAAACTCCCTGAAGGAGTGAGTGTGTACACTCTTCCAGTAGACGCTAAGCCCTTAGTGTTCAAGGGTAGAGATGATGATCAAGATCGCCAACCCATCTCAGCCTCAACGATCCGGAGAGATGTGATGGAGCAAGACTACGACAACTTTGCCGCAGGCTACCCACAAGTATCAGATGGCCAGATTCGCAAAGTCTGGAACACACTTCAGGGTGTAGTAACTGAGGCCTTTGTGGGCACCATCCCTGGTGGTGCAGATGGCTATGAGGATGTGGATCCAGAAGATCGCTACAAGTACAGAGTGCAAACTCTTGAAGAGGGCGGCGGGGCAGGTCACATGAAGAATGTCTGGGAAGCCAATGATCTAAGTTTTGCTGACCTACGCACACTCATTCAACAAGCACTTAGTGGCTCACTCGAGAACGTAACCGAAAAGCTGGATGGCCAGAACATAATGCTTAGTTGGAAAGATGATGAGTTACGAGCAGCAAGAAACAAAGGCCACCTCAAGAACTTTGGTGAAACCTCACTCAACATAGAAGGAATGAAAGAGTTCTTTGGTGGAAGAGGTGCTATAGAAGTAGCGTTTGTTGAAGCAATGAGAGATATGCAAAGCACTATCAATAAATCAAACATTGACCCTGATGAAATTTTTGAGAATGGGAAACACTGGCTTAACATCGAGGTACTCTATCCAGACACTGAGAACATCATACCTTATGGCGAGTCACAACTTCGCATTCACCACATAAGAGAGATTGATGAGAATGGAGATTTAGTAAGAGTTCACGATGATCAACTTGATAAACTCACTGGTGCTATAGCTGAAGTCCAAAATATGGAAGAAGAAACATTTTTTATTCAAAGAACAAATCCAGTAACTATTCAACAAATTGAAAACTTAGATAATATATCAGATAAATTAATTTCACAGCTTCAATGGATCCAAGATAAGTATGATATTGATGATAATGAAACTATTCAAGATTATATAGATGAATCAATAAAAAATTTTATAGCTGAAGAATGGGATAAACATAATTTTGAAGTAGATGTTGAGTTAATAGAAAGTTTAGTAAGAAGATGGGGTTACGCAGATAAAAGTACTCCAATTAATAAGTTACTTAAAGGCAAAGATCCTGAAATAGTTAAATGGGTAAGAGAAACTGATAAGAAAATAGGCAAGATAATTAAAAAAATCATATCACCTGTAGAAAAAATATTTCTTCAATTAGGTGCGACTGTACTTAATAATCTTAAAGGATTGGCAGCTTCTAATCCATCCCAAACAGCAGATAAGATAAAACAAAAGGTTGATCAAGCCATAAAAGAATTAAATGCTGAAGTAAATAAATTAGATGATGGAGATCCTGAAAGGATAGAAAAGATAAGTGAATTTTTAGGAACTCAATTAGAAAGACTTGAGCAAGCAGGAGGATTTGATGCTATAGCTCCAACTGAAGGTATTGTGTTTGAATTCAAAGGTAATTTATTAAAGCTTACTGGAAATTATGGTCCGGTAAATCAATTGATTGGCTATTTAAAATTTGGAAGATAAAATAATACTTAAATATTTAACAAATATTAACAAAGACCGGAAAAACTTCCGGTCTTTTTATGAATATATAGTATAACTAACAGCTAATAAGGTACCTAAAAGCTAAAAGGTTAAAAATTACTAAAAAACTAA
>PWLM01000005.1 GCA_003560495.1 Bacillus sp. (in: firmicutes)
AGGGTAAAATTCAGGTTTCCCTAAATTTTCTCTCTTCCTGCATTATATACATTTAAGTGTATAAAAGTATAGTATTTTCAGAGATTTTCTTACAAAGTTTTTGAGATTCATCCGGCAGAATGAGAAACCGAAGAACTTTTTTCAAGCCCTCCACTCTATATATGGTAGCGCTTTCAATAAAATGTTTATTAACACCTGGAACGTAAACTCCCTCTCCTTCGGTTCACGAAATACATCAATGTATATTAATACAATTAGTGAATACAAACCCTTTAACGCTTTAAAGAATGTAAATCTTTGGAATCCTTATTACAAAGCCTTTTTTGGTATATTCATAATTTATTTCAGAGAACATAGTTTTGACCTGCTGTATATATATAACTTCGGCCGCTTTCCTGCAATGGAAAGCGGCCGAAAGACTGTTACTTTTGTTTTTGTTGAATATGCGTCCGCCCACCCATATATGGACGGAGTACTTCCGGAATTTCGACACTCCCATCTTCCTGCTGATAATTTTCTATAATAGCAGCAACCGTTCTGCCGACAGCAAGACCGGAACCATTCAGCGTGTGCACAAATTCTGCTTTCGCCTTTGTATCCCGCTTAAAGCGGATATTCGCGCGGCGGGCCTGGAATGCCTCAAAATTACTGCAGGAAGAGATCTCCTTGTATTCATTGTAGCTTGGGAGCCATACTTCCAGGTCGTATTTTTTCGCTGCCGTAAATCCGAGATCTCCTGTACACATTTTCAGTACGCGGTACGGCAGATGAAGATCCTGAAGAATCTTTTCTGCGTGGCCGGTCAGCAGTTCCAGCTCGTTGTAGGATTCCTCCGGACGCACAAAACGTACAAGCTCCACTTTATTAAATTGATGCTGGCGGATAAGACCGCGCGTATCACGGCCGGCAGATCCTGCTTCTGAACGGAAACAGGCACTGTAGGCAACATAGGCTTTCGGAAGATCCCCTACATCAAGAATCTCATCCCGGTGCATGTTCGTTACCGGCACTTCCGCTGTTGGAATCAGGAAGTAGTCTTCTTCCTCAATTTTAAAGGCATCTTCTTCGAATTTCGGCAGCTGACCTGTTCCTGTCATGCTGTCCCGGTTCACCATATAAGGAGGCAGAACTTCTTCGTAGCCGTGTTGTTCTTCGTGCAGATCCATCATGTAATTAATTAAGGCGCGCTCCAGGCGGGCACCAAGTCCTTTATAAAAAACAAAGCGGCTTCCCGTCACTTTGGCAGCACGGTCAAAGTCAGCAATGTCCAGTTCCCGGACGATGTCCCAGTGGGCCTTTCCCTCAAATGTAAATTCCGGCTTTTCTCCCCATGTGCGGATTTCCATGTTGTCGTCTTCGTCTTCTCCTACCGGCACGTCCTCATGAGGAATATTTGGGATAGTCAGCATCTGATACTGAAGCTCCTCTTCCACCTGACGAAGTTCATCATCCAGCTTTTTAATTTCGGTGGATACCTTTTTCATCTCTGCAATCACATCTGACGCATCTTTTTTCTCTTTTTTCATTTCAGAGATTTCCTGGGATACTTTGTTCCTGCGGCTTTTCAGCTCTTCTGTCTGCTGAATAAGCGTACGCCGCTTTTCATCCTTTTCTTCAAATTGATCCAGCGCAGAAATGTCTTCATTTCTTTTTGCGAGCTTTTCTTTTACTCCTTCAAAATCATTACGCAGCAGCTTCATATCAAGCATGCAGACCACTCCTTTTTATAATATAGTTTATGTTCCATTACATCAGTATATAAAACTAAAGCTCTGTTAAAGTCCAGGGTTGGTATATGCAGAAAACTTAGCTTTCCAGCTTCTGATTACGCAAGGAAACTCTACTTACTATGCTTTTTGTAAGATATAACATATTTTCACCAAACGTGCGTGAGAACCTGGAGTTTTAGCAGAGACACTCATACAAAATTGTTGCACCATGATGGATGAAAACAGCCTTCTCTATCGTTCGTTTTTACATTTCCTGCTTTTTCCCTTCAAAAGATGATAGAACCTGGTCGTTTTACCGGAAGCTGAAGTGGACATGGAGGGACTCCAGAGCGATGAAGGTCGAGCCGAAGATCCGTTCAGAAGGATGAAATGAGCTGAGGCCGGCCCGCTCGGAAAGCCTCTCCGTGGAAACGAAAGCAAACGTTCTTTTTTTATTTTCAAGGTAGCCAAAACTAAAAAAGCTGTAATAAAAAACCGTCCCTGAGCGTATCTGCTCAGGGACGGTTTAACCGCGGGGCCACCCTGGTTGAAAAGCAAAGGCTTTTCCACCTTGAACCTGATAACGGCAGGTACCGTGAAAGCTTCATCACTTTCATGCTCCAGGATGGATTCACGGGGGTTTCCACCGGCTTTCACCTGCCGCCGGCTCTCTGTAGGAAAAACGTCCCGTTACTGCTTCCTGTCTCCGCGTTTTTTTTATTCAGCAGTCACTCCGACTTTGATGGAGTCCCGGACCACCTGGACAAAATACTGGTGGAAGCGGTCGTCTTCTGTCAGTTCCGGATGAAAGGAACAGGCAAGAAACGGACCTTCCTGTGCTGCGACAATTTGTCCGTCATACTCGGCAAGTACTTCTACTTCCGGCCCGACACTCTGAATGATCGGGGCCCGGATAAATACGGCCTCGATATCTTCTCCGACGTGCTTCATCGGAAGATACGCCTCGAAGCTCTCCCGCTGACGTCCGAAGGCGTTTCGCTCCACCGTCATATCCATGACGGAAAGATGCGGCTCGGGCTGTCCGGCAATTTCCTTCGCCATGAGAATCGCTCCGGCACACGTGCCGAACACCGGCTTTCCTTCCCGGGCAAACTGTTTGAGCGGCTCATAAAAACCGTAAAGATTAATGAGGCGGCGCATCGTGGTACTTTCCCCGCCAGGGAATACGAGACCGTCAATTTCCTCGAGCTGCAAAGCTTTTTTAACAACAATGACGTTTACATCCGGTGCCTCAAGGGCACGCACATGTTCGCGGACAGCTCCCTGCAGTGCTAATACTCCGATATTAATCAATACTGCCACCTCTTTCGTTTCTTAAAACTTCTATTTTACCAGCCGCGGTCCTGCATGCGGTCTTTGGCTTCAAGTGTAGAGATTTCAATTCCCTTCATCGCCACACCAAGGTCTTTGGAAAGTTCAGCAATGAGTGAGAAATCGTCATAGTGAGTCGTTGCTTCCACAATAGCGCGTCCAAATTTCTCCGGGTTATCCGATTTGAAAATACCGGATCCGACAAACACGCCGTCCGAACCAAGGTGCATCATCAGTGCTGCATCCGCCGGCGTTGCAATACCGCCTGCCGCGAAGTTAACAACCGGAAGACGTCCTGTTTCGCGGATATCCTGCAGCACGTGGAAAGGCGCGCCGAGGTTTTTCGCTTCCGTCATCAGCTCATCGTCGGACATGCTGATCACTTTGCGTACCTGCGCCTGGATCAGGCGCTGGTGACGGACAGCTTCTACGATGTTGCCTGTACCCGGCTCTCCTTTTGTACGAAGCATGGAAGCACCTTCCCCGATACGACGGGTTGCTTCTCCAAGATCCTTCGCTCCGCAGACGAACGGTACTGTATAGTCGCTCTTATTTAAGTGGAATACTTCATCCGCCGGTGTGAGTACTTCACTTTCATCGATATAATCGACACCGAGTGCTTCCAGAAGGCGTGCTTCCACAATATGACCGATTCTGGCTTTAGCCATGACTGGAATAGAAACAGCGTCGCGCACTTCTTCCACAATCGTCGGATCTGCCATCCGGGCCACTCCGCCTGCTGCGCGGATATCAGAAGGTACGCGTTCGAGTGCCATTACTGCCACTGCTCCTGCTTCCTCTGCAATTTTTGCCTGCTCGGCGTTAATAACATCCATGATGACGCCGCCTTTTTGCATTTCTGCCATGCCGCGTTTTACGCGCTCTGTACCTGTACGTTTTTCCATGATGATCCCCTTTCACTCTTCAGCTTTTTATTTAAACTCTGCTTGTTTTCCTCTTATATTATAACGAAAGAATGCCCGCGTGAAACACGAAAAACTCAGAATTCGAAAAAAATTTCTTTATCCAAGCCTCAACGTTAAATTTTACCACAAAACCTGCTTTTTTTCAACTTCCGGCCTGGAGCTCCCGTCTAGAAAAGCCCGGAGAAGAAAGAGCCGATGTTGCGCATCGTCAGACTGAAAAATCCGGCCCGCTCTACAGAGTCCGATGCTGTAATCTCTACGGATAGTTTTTCTTCGTCTATCCCATTCAGGAAGGAGAGTTCTGTATCTCCATTATACTCGGCCGTTACATGTCCAATGACCTCCCCGGCCTCCACCGGAGCTTCGAGTTCTCCGTCTTCTGTAAGCTTCTCCTCATCCAGTTCCACCTCGTAGGAATAAAGGTCTTCCTCTCCTGTTTCAATCATTACGGAAAGACTTTCTGCTACTTCTGAACCGACTTC
>PWLM01000073.1 GCA_003560495.1 Bacillus sp. (in: firmicutes)
CTTCCTTCGTCACGACGACCTGTTGTGAATTGTGCTTTGCTCACAAGTATCACGCAGGTGAATCGGAGGTACAGGCTCTATAATTCCAATCCACCGGGTAGCATATTGTGGTATGGTTAAAGGGTAGTTGAGGATAAATAATATACATATACCCCCTTAGCTCAGCGGATGTAGAGCACTTGGCTACGAACCAAGGGGTCGGGAGTTCAAATCTCTCAGGGGGTACGACAGGGCGATGTGGGTTCGATTCCCACGTGTTGTTTACTACACCGCGGAGTGTAAACAACCTGAAAGATTAGCTACCTTTCAGAACGGCTGGAGGACGGTCACCTTTGCTTTTATAGGTATGCGTCGGTGGCAGAGAGGCTGAATGCGCTCGGCTGTAGACCGAGTACCCTTGCGGTAAACACCGGTGGTTCAAATCCATCCCGGCGCACTGTACATTAAATAAATCTACTAACAAAACGAAGGGTAGTCGTATGAAAGACATTGACGTAATACAAGGCGTACTCAAAACGCATAGATTTAATTTGCTACAGAAAAAGAATGTTGTAGCGGTTGGTATAGGTTATAAAAAGAAGGGGGGAATAACTACGGATGTGCCTGTTATAGTGTGCTCTGTGACGAATAAAGTACCGGTAGATAAATTACATAAAAATGATATTGTGCCAGTGCAAATAAATGGTGTTACGACAGATGTTCAAATATCGGGTGAGTTGTCTATTGAGTTTAAGAACCCAAAAAGAAAGCATCGACCAATATTCGGCGGTATATCTGTGGGGCACTATAATGTAACAGCAGGTACTATTGGTAGAATAGTAGAAAATATAGTGGACGGACGGGATTATATATTGTCTAATAATCACGTTATAGCTAATAGCAATAATGCGTCTATTGGAGACCCTGTGTTACAACCGGGTGTTGCAGACGGCGGTACTCAGTCAAGCATCGTGGCTACATTGTATAAATTTGTACCAATTAAGTTTTCAACTATAGACGATGTGTGTAAAACTGCCAGTTGGTTTACAAAAGTTATTAATTTTATACTTAAATTGTTGGGTCGTCGTACACGTCTACAACCTATGAATGCTCCTGAAGAGACTATTAATTATGTTGATTGTGCACTTGCGAAAGTTATAGATGGTAAGGAAGCTTTAAAAGAAATTAATGGTATTAAGGGTGAGGTTAAGACTTTACCAAAAAATCCGCAGTTGGGTATGACAATTAAAAAGAGTGGTAGAACAACGGGTGTTACTGATGGTGTGGTTACCCAAATAGATGTTACGGCGAGTGTGAGTTTTGGTGGTGGCAAAATAGCTATATTTGCAGACCAATTTGCTACAGAAGATATGTCGGCTCCCGGAGACTCTGGTAGTTTGGCAGTAACTTCTGATAACAGACCCGTAGGATTATTGTTTGCTGGTGGTTCGGGTATGACTATCTATAATAGATATGATAATGTTAAGAATGCACTCGGAATGTAAAACGTATTAAAAATAAGAGTAGTATCGGAATGTCGTCCAGTCAGGTTGGTCACCCGGTTTGGGGCCGGGCCTACGCAGGTTCGAATCCTGCCATTCCGACAACACTATACAGAGGGTCGTATTGGCGTACTTATCCGGCTTGAACCCGGTGATGTCCGAAAGGATGTGGGGGTTCGACTCCCTCACCCTCTGCGAACGCTCGTTCCTTATTAAGGTGGGCGTCATGTGGTTGACTCCCACGGGTTGGTAACGTGAAAAGCTACAACCCAAAAAGGTCATACGGAAGGGTCGCATAGTTGGCTTATTGCAGTGGTTTGCTAAACCACCAGTCCCTCGGGGCTCGTAGGTTCGAATCCTACTCCTTCCGCAACAAAATAGGTTATATTATGATTGATAATAGAACACACATACAGCTTCAAGACCATTGTCCCGCGTGTGATAATGTATCACTTATACATAATAGAAGAACTGATAAGGTTTTTTGCGCACATTTTCATGAAAATGGTATTGGTTGTTTTTTTGGATGGAATACTTCTACAGAGAATATAACGTTGGAACAATTTATAAGGGATTATAGGCAACGTACTGTGTCTGTACCTGTTAAATTAAAAACAATTGGGGATTCACATTATGATAGAAAATCAAAAATCCAGTAAACGAGCTGTAAGGCGTCACCATAGACAGCGATTAATGCGCAAGCGATTACGTGATGGCTATTGGTATTTTGATAGAGATGAACCCCATGAAGGGCATCTTCAGGCTTCGGTAGATACACCAAAACCTTGTAGTTGTAAAATGTATGATTGTGGTAACGTTCGTAGGTATTACGGAGAAATAACTATTCAGGAACGAAAAGCTGATATATCAACTGAAGAACAGATTTTGGAAATTATGGGCACGGATATTACACGCATATTACTTGGAGTAGATAGTGTTAGAATATAGAAAACCGGAAAAGGTATCTAAAATACTTGTTACACAGGCTGTTGAGAAGTTACATACAATAGTGTACTCTATGAGTTTGTATTATATAGGACACTATGTAGGGTACGATATAAAAAATTATCGAAGTCGTGCAGAATTGGAAGAAAATCTTAAAAAAATTTATGGTGACAGTATTGACATTGAGTATACTTTTGAGTAATTTGTTTATAGATATGGTGGTGATAGTTTAGCGGTAAAAACGCCCGGCTGTGACCCGGGAGAGCGTCGGTTCAAATCCGACTCATCACCCAATATGCTTGGGTAGCCCAACTGGCAGAGGCGTCGGTCTTAGGAACCGATTGTTGTGAGTTCGACTCTCACCCCAAGTACAATATAAAGGACACGATGCCGCCGTAGCCTAAATGGAGAGGCAACCGGCTTCTAACCGGTTCAGATGGGGGTTCGAGTCCTCTCGGCGGTACACATAAGTAACATACATAAAGGATTCAATATGTTACCGTATAATAGAAATAAGTTAAAGCACCAGCGTGAGTTGCCTACACCTCGTGTTAGGAAAAATGGCAGTAGAAAAAGTAAACCCTATGCTATTGAGTATAGATTGAAACCGGATTGTGTAACTAAATTGAGTGAAAGATATAGTGGTTGGTTTTGGGATTGTTTTTACAGTAGAAACGTAGATTGGAAAGTGTATAAGAAGTATCGTACTCATCGTCAAAGAAACGATGCACTTAGGGCACTTATTAAAAAATCAGAAAATGATAATATATGGCATAAGGAGTTTGAGTACAGGGCAGTCGGTTAATTGGTAAACCATCGGACTCCAAATCCGAGACTGTGGGTTCGAGTCCTGCCTGCCCTGCAAAGTATGTAATTAAACAATATAATACTATTAAATGAAAGGAATAATGTTATGGATTTTAGAGTAATGGCCGGTAAAACCGATAAAGATTATTATGTCGAATTACCAATACATAAAGCCGAAGATGGGACACTTGAGCATATAATTTTTCATGTTGAAGAAACCGATGAGGATGCTACTTATAATATTGAAGTGCTCGCGGGTGATGAAACAGAACGAATGCTAAACAAGGTTAGTCCCAAAAATGATTTAATAAACAGCAAAACTGTGTCTGATGAACACAGGAAGGCTATAGAGGCACTAATTATATCGGCGTATAGGATAGGTGAAATAGTAACTGGTGATTTAGCAAGAAAATAGTATAAGACGCCGAACCCGAAAGGACAGGGAAGGGTCTGCAAAACCCTTGGTTGTGGGTTCAAGTCCCACCGGCGTTTCATTAAAGAGATAATGTTATGAAAGAAAAACGGCGTCCACGAAAAAAATATTGTGAATTATGTGGTAGATTGGGTGGTCATAACCCCTACAGAAGTAAAAAGAGGCACTACTTCGTATACTTGAGGGAAAGACATCCTCATAAATTAGTTTGTCAATGGTGTAGGTCGTCATTAAATAGTAAATGAGTATACAATGAAACAATTTTTTGAAAAAATAAAAATGCAACTAAAGTATCGCAGGATATTACGTAAGTTGGATGAAATAGATTCATTGTGTGGGGATTTAAGTTCGTATGGATTAGTTAATTTTGCATATGAAATACGAGTACGGGTAGAGAATACGCGTATTATGGTGGATAAAATATATAAAATGATTAGTAAATAATGGGAGTATATAATACGGTATGTCATATATAAGGAGCGGTAGCAATCCAGAAGGTCTTTATATAGTGGGAACTAAAGAAGGTGTTGAATTTTATGTAGCTGGTGTTGATTATTCCCAGAATTTGCCGAGAGCCATGCCCGTTGAAGTTTTTGAGGGATTACTGAGAAAGTATCATAAGTCGCTTGATGCGTCTAAAGTAGAATATGGGGGAGCTACAGTTAAAGAAGTATGGATTGACGGGTTGGGGGGTAACAAATATAGAATACGGTTAAATTATAAAGATTGGGATACTCCAATTGATATGTATGAAGTAACGTGGAGTTATATAGTAC
>PWLM01000067.1 GCA_003560495.1 Bacillus sp. (in: firmicutes)
CGATGATACCTGCAACCAGTCCAATCGTGAAAAACTGCGTAGCAATTTCCGGAATGTAGTACGCTTCCTGCACCACACCCCAGATGATCCACCCTACTCCGAGAGCAAGGGTTAATACGACAAGCGAATCCCCAACGGTAAACTTCCCGTTAATGTCCTGCACGTTGTTATGTTTGCGGAAGTACGCATTCGCATTCGGCGAATAGGAGGCGGAAGGATCACGCTTTACTTTGGACGCGTACCACATCGTATAAATAATACCGACCGCAGTAAACACCGCCCACATGAATATACGAAAAGGCGCTCCGGAAAGCACCGGCACGTCCGCGACCCCCTGGGCTATCGCTACACCGAAAGGATTCATCCATGACGTGGCAAACCCGACCTGCGTCGCAACATAAGTGATCATGACGCCGGTAATCGCGTCATAGCCGAGCGCAATGACAAGCGGTATTAAGATAATCGCAAACGCAATCGCTTCCTCCCCCATGCCAAAAACAGCACCGCCGAGAGAAAAGAAGAAAAACATAACAGGAATTATCAGTGCTTCCCTGCCTTTCGTTTTATCGATAACAGCGAGAATTCCCTGATCGATCGCTTTCGTCCGCATAATGATACCGAACGCCCCGCCGATAATCAGTATAAACGCCACGACTCCAACAGCCGAACCCCATTTATCCCCGGAAACGAGCCCTTCGAACATATAGTTTAAAAATCCGGCTTCTCCAAAGGGTTCAAACAGACTGACGCCCTCTCTCGCCGGTTCTCCTGCGGCGTCGGTTTCGTATTCGAAGGTTTCCGGCATAAGCACTGTACGGGTGTCCTCCTGCCCCTGGTTATCATATGTAACTTCTTCTGTTTCGAACACACCCATCGGAATAAGATAGGTCATCACGGCTGCAAGTACAACCACCCCAAAAATAATCACAAACGTATGCGGCATTTGAATTCCTTTTTTCGGCATGCTTTTCCACTCCTTTCATTCGTTGCTTTTTAATTAATGCAAAACTAATGCCAACATCCACTTTCGCGCCACACCTGGTTTTTCCGCTTCATGCAGATATTATATGTTTTTATGTTAAAATTAAAAACAACATATAAATGAGAATGGAGGCTGTTTATGCTTGGTCTGGCAGCAGGAAACGAAAAAACAGAAGCCGTGCTGAAACAGCAGCTGAAAAAGCTGCTCGGTGATTTTTTGGAGATACAGAGCTGTGCTCTCGATATGGATCCGGATCCCGACTGCCTCTCCCGGGCAGACATGATCGTGTTTTCGTCTGATTCTGTCCGCCGGGAGTGGGAGTCCTCCCCTGAACGGAGGCACCCTCATACAATTACCGGCATCCGTACAATCGACCCGGAAGCCATCACCGACCTGCTTCAGCTGCCGGCAGGAAAGGTGCTCCTCGTCAATGAAGACAGGCAGTCCATCAGCGAAACGGCCGAATCGATGTACCAGCTCGGCCTCACACACTTAACACCGGTGCCGGTCGAAACGGGCCGCCTGTATTATCCCGGAATCCAGACCGCTGTTACGCCCGGCGAAGCAGCGCTTTGTCCAACATCCGTACCGTACATTCTGGATATCGGAGTCCGTCCGTTCAGCATGAAAACCCTGCTTGATATTGTCGACTTTTTTCAGCTTCCACTGGCAGCCCCCATTTCAGAGAGGTATTTGCAGACGATCGTCGGCCTGCAGCGCAGTCTGCTTGAAAAAGAAGAACAGACAAAGAATCTCAGCGCCCATTACCATGAACTGCTCGATCAGGTCGATGACGCCATTCTTGCCGTGGACCATTCGGGGGTCATTACAGCCGCCAACGAACCGATGGCTGCTTTCTGCGGCATGCTGGAAGAATCCATCCTGCATCAAAAGGCCTCGGATATTCTTTCCGGGACGCCGGTCGGCCAGTTTTTATTAAGCGATGACGTCCGCAGACCATCCGCCTCCCGCGGCGAAGAGTTCGTTTTGTACAAAACCCGGACTGCTTCTTCCGGCACGATCATTACAGTGAAAAGTGTGGAAACCGCTTTTGAAGTAGAGGAGACCGCAAAGCGTGCCTATCAGGACGGCCTCCGGGCACAGTACACGCTGGACGATATTATTGCACGCGACCCGGCGATGGTCCAGGCTAAAGAAGCCGCCCGGCGGATGGCTGGTTCCTCCTATCCGGTGCAGATTCAAGGAGAAACCGGCGTAGGAAAAGAATTATTCGCCCATGCGGTCCATCACAATTCTCCCGTTTGGCAGGGACCGTTTTTCGCCGTAAACGCCGGGGCAATGACAGAGAGCCTCCTGCTGAGTGAACTTTTCGGCTATGAGGAAGGGACATTTACCGGAGCACAGAAAGGCGGAAGACGCGGCCTGTTTGAACTGGCCTCCGGAGGCACGCTGTTTCTTGATGAGATCGGCGACCTGAGTCCAAGTGTACAGGGCCAGCTTTTGAGGGTATTGCAGGAAGGAGAAATCCGGCGCGTCGGCGGCAGCAGAAATATTCCCGTGGACGTGCGGATCATTACCGCTACGAACAAAGTACTGAAAGAAGAAGTCGATACCGGGAGGTTCCGGGCAGACCTTTTCTACCGGCTGCAGGTCCTGCCGCTGAAAGTCCCGCCGCTCCGGGAACGGAAGCAGGATATCCCCCTTCTTGTCGAAGCCTTTCTTCCCGAAGGACGGAGCGTGGATGCTGAAGCTCTTGAGATCCTGACCGCCTGCCACTGGCCGGGAAATATCCGTGAGCTGAAAAGCTGTCTCGCTTACGCTGCAACTTTGAGCAGCGGCATCATTTCGCCGCAGGATCTGCCGGATACGGTATCCCGCGCGCCGGATGTTTCCGGCCTCACTACGGATGATACAGACATTCTGCAGGTGCTGTCCGATGGTAAACACAAAAGCCTCAAACAGCTGGAACAGGAACTCCCCCAGTTAACTCTGCAGCAGATCCGCCTCCGTATTCATCAGCTGCACGAGCAGGGCCTCGTCCAGAAAGGCAGGGGACGGCTCGGCTCCCAGATTACGCAGTCAGGTCTGAAGTCCGTCACGTAAAACATGATGAATGGTGAAATGATCTTTTTATAAGTGTTAAAAGAAGACTACTTGTTGATTAATAACGAATGTATAATGATTAATCCGCCCTGGAAAAGAGCCTATAATGATTAATCGATGGCTGTAATGATTAAAAGTTCCTTTAATGATTAAACAGCCGGCTATAATGATTAAACCAGCCCCGCTGAAGTTTATACCTCTTTCTATAGTGATTAAAATACCCGTTTTCACAGGACCGCGACCGGATCGGCAAAAACTCCCGCTGCTCCATGACAAAAAAGAGCCGCAGCTTCATGCTGCGGCTCTTTTTTTCCGGTAATAACTCCCTGGACAGTTACAAGTCCTGCCTCTTTCTTTTCTGTAGATCCTCATAGGTCCAGTCTGTAATAAACATGCATCCCGGCTCGTGGGTAATGTGAACATTTACACTACCTAGCCTCTGCCTCTTCTTTTTCTTCCTCTTCTTCCTCCTGGCGCACGGCTTCCTGCTTCCGGTGCTCCCGGCCGAGCAGCAGGCCGGCGGGAATGGAGATAATACAGAGGAACGCTATGATCAAAAACCCTTCGTTGATCGCTGTGAGGCTGGCATCTTCGATCGAGCCCCCGTTGCCGGCGAAAATCTGGCCGCGGCGCACTTCAAAGTAGATGGATACAAAAACGATACCGAGTGCCGAGCTCATTTGGCGGAACACGTTGTTCATCGCCGAGCCGCGGGAAACAAGATCCTCCGGAATGGCATTCATGCCCGCCGTAGTGGCCGGCATTTGGCTTAATCCCATACCAACACCACGGAGCGCATTGAAAATAATGATCGTCCATATGGATGTTTCCAGGGTCATAAAACCGAGCGCTGCCGTTCCGAGGGCCATAATAGATAATCCAAGGGTTACCGTCAGTGCCGGCCCCCTCTTATCAAGCATTCTCCCGCCGATTGTCATAAATATTCCGGCTAAAAGTGCTGCCGGAAGAAACGTCAGGCCGGTCATAATCGCCCCCATACCGTATACCGTCTGAATAAGAAGTGGAATAAGAAATATACCACCGAACAGGCTGATGGAACTGATCATGGCCACCCAGACGCTGTAGGAGTATGCTTTTGCCCGGAAAACGGACAAATCGAGGAGTGGATGACCGACGCGGTTTTCGATTTTAACAAAAATGATCAGCGCCGCTGCTCCAAATACAATCAGTACGAGGTTGACCGGGTTGTACAGCTGCGAAAGCTCCGACATACGCCCGAGCGCAAGAAGCACGGCCCCTACACCGAGCGTCACCGTTAAAAAGCCCCAGCGGTCAAAGCGGATGTCCTTCACTTTGTCTGTCTGTTTTAAATAAAAATAAGAAAATACAAG
>PWLM01000058.1 GCA_003560495.1 Bacillus sp. (in: firmicutes)
ATTAATTTTCCTGCTTGGAAATATACTCTTCCAGCTCTTTTACGATTTCCTTCGCACCCATTGGGCTCAGGATGATCTTGCCGTTTGCAAGGGAAAGGTTGTCGTCGGAAACTTCACCTGTTACCTGGCAAGTCATGTTTGGCTTATATTTTTTAAGAACAATGCGGTCATCGTCCACATAGATTTCCAGAGCGTCCTTCTCCGCAATATCCAGTGTGCGGCGTAGTTCGATAGGAATTACCACCCGGCCCAGTTCATCAACTTTTCTTACAATACCTGTAGATTTCATTATTAATTTCTCCTCTCTTATCCTCTTGATGAATTTTATTTCTCAGAAGCTGTACGAAACGTCATTTTTCGACAAAATCCTGTTAAGAGTATAATACCAATACTTACAAATGAAGTCAATAAAAACTACCTTAAAATAAGATAATATTAACAAATATCTCAGCAGAAGGGAAAGCAGCCGTTATTTTATCCAATGAAGTCTTAGTTTCCTGTCATTTTCTCTCTATTCGACAAGAAATTTATTCGACATCTTGCGACAAAAACGTTACGGCTCTATTCTATACCCAGAAAAACCATAAATGTAACAAAAATCCATAAATTAATATAAAAATAATTATTTTTATATATAAATGGCAATTATGTGAATTTTAAAGGTATAATATGGATTTTTCATGAGCAGAAATTTGTTTTCCTGAATTCAGCTCTTTTTATGAAAGTTAGGAAAATAAACCGGAGTAATTCAGTTGACACTTCTGCCTGTCTCCGGTATATTTTCAAGGAGAGTATGTGTCCAGAGTGAATAAAAGTCCTTCAATGAAGGGATAAGTAGGAAGGAAAATCCATAACAGAGAACCGGAGAAAGCTGGAAACCGGAATGGAGGCCCTTTTGAAAATGGTCCCGGGAGAAGCCGGTTTTTCGAGCCTTTACAGGTAAGGGAAGCTGCGTACCTGCGCGTTAAGCAGCGGGCAGCTTTTTAAAGCTGCACACAGCAAGGCTGACAGTTTTGTCAGTGAAGCCGGGTGGTACCGCGTGAGTTCCAGCTCTCGTCCCAGTAGAGGACGGGGGTTTTTTCTGTTTAGGGAGGAATTTTCCGGTGAAAGCGGACAAATCGCATTTTTTTAGATGAGGAAATACATTATGGAAGACAAGAAAACATTTTACATTACGACCCCTATCTACTATCCAAGTGCCAAGCTTCACATCGGACACGCCTATACTACGGTGGCCGGAGACGCGATGGCACGGTACAAACGCCTTCGGGGCTACGATGTCCGCTACCTGACCGGGACGGATGAGCACGGGCAGAAAATCGAAACGAAAGCCCAGGAAAAAGGAGTATCACCGCAGGAATTTGTTGATGAGATCGTGCAGGACATAAAAGGTCTGTGGCAGAAGCTCGATATTTCCTATGACGACTTTATCCGTACAACAGAAGAGCGGCATAAAAAAATCGTAGCGAAAATCTTTGACCAGCTTCTGGAGCAGGGGGATATCTACCTCGATGAATACGAAGGATGGTATTCGATTTCCGACGAAACTTTTTATACCGAATTGCAGCTGGAAGATAAGGAATATGATGAAGCAGGAAATGTAATTGCTGGAAAGAGTCCGGACAGCGGGCATCCGGTCGAAAAAGTACGGGAGGAATCCTACTTTTTCCGGATGAGCCGCTATGCTGACCGCCTTTTGAATTATTATGAGGAAAATCCGGAGTTTATTCAGCCGGAATCCCGTAAAAACGAAATGGTCAACAATTTCATCAAGCCCGGCCTGGAGGACCTTGCTGTATCCCGTACTTCCTTCGACTGGGGAGTAAAAGTAAACAGTAACCCTGAGCACGTCGTCTATGTATGGATCGACGCACTCTCCAACTATATTACAGCTCTCGGCTATGGATCGGAAGATGACCGTCTGTACCAGTCTCACTGGCCGGCTGATGTCCACCTTGTCGGAAAGGAAATTGTGCGTTTCCACACAATTTACTGGCCGATTATGCTGATGGCTCTCGACCTGCCCCTGCCGAAAAAAGTTTTTGGCCACGGATGGCTGCTGATGAAAGACGGAAAAATGTCCAAATCAAAAGGAAACGTCGTGGATCCGGTGCCATTGATCGACCGTTACGGCCTGGACGCTGTCCGCTACTACCTTCTGCGGGAAGTACCGTTCGGTTCGGACGGAGTATTCACACCGGAAGCATTTGTAGACCGGATTAATTATGACCTTGCCAACGATCTCGGAAATCTTGTTAACCGTACGATTGCCATGGGCAATAAATATTTCGACGGGAAAATTCCCGCATACGTTAAAGATGCGACTCCTTACGATGAGTCACTTGTAGAACTCGTCAATGCAACGGTGGATAAAGTGGAGGACGCGATGGAGGATATGCAGTTTTCCGTAGCACTCTCTGCTGTCGGACAGCTGATCAGCCGCACGAACAAATATATCGACGAAACACAGCCGTGGATTCTTGCTAAAGATGAAACAGCCCGGGAACAGCTTGGGTCCGTGCTGCACCACCTCATGGAATCCATCCGCGAGATTTCCGTTATGATGCGCCCGTTTCTTACAGAAACACCAGCGAAAATCCAGCGTCAGCTTCATATTCCAGAAGAGCTGATGAAGTGGGAAACGCTGAAGAAATTCGGAAGCCTCCCTGAAGGAACGCAGATTATTGAAAAAGGCGAACCGCTTTTCCCACGACTTGATACGGAAGAAGAAGTAAAAGCGATTGTCGAAATGATGGGCGGTACAGTGAAAAAGGAAGAAGAAAAGAAACAGGGTGAAGCAGTCGAGGCACCGGAAGTCGAAGAGATTACGATCGAAGACTTTTCCAAGGTCGATCTGCGCGTAGCAGAAATTATCAGTGCGGAGAAAGTAAAAAAAGCGGACAAGCTGCTGAAAATTCAGCTTGATCTCGGTTATGAAAAGCGGCAGGTAGTTTCCGGCATAGCGAAGCATTATTCTCCGGACGAGCTTCCCGGCAGAAAAGTGATCTGTGTGACGAATCTGAAGCCCGTCAAGCTTCGGGGAGAACTTTCCCAGGGAATGATTCTTGCCGGCTCATACGAAAAAAAGCTGACGCTTGCTACGGTCTCTGATGCTCTTCCGAACGGCTCACAGGTAAAGTAAAAAGTAAGCCTGTAATGATAAACTAACAAAACTTTTTTGGCAGGAATTTCCTGTATGGAGACATTTTAATAAGCAGTATGGAGCATGCGCCTGGAAGAACGCTTCCTGAAGGGTGCTCCATGCGGGAAAGGAGCATGTAATGCTGATCGATACACACGTACATTTGAACGCGGACCAGTTCGAAGAAGATGTCGATGAAGTGATAGAACGAGCCCGGGAAGCAGGGGTCGAGGAAATGGTCGTTGTTGGATTCGATACGAAGACGATTAACATTGCGATGGAACTCGTGGAAAAATACGATTTTCTTTACGCAGCGGTCGGGTGGCACCCGGTGGACGCGGTGGACTGCGATGACGAAAAGCTGGCATGGATTGAAGAACTCGCCGCCCACCCGAAAGTGGTAGCGATTGGCGAAACTGGCCTGGACTATCATTGGGACAAGTCCCCGCGGGATGTACAGAAGGAAGTTTTCCGGAAGCAGATTGCACTTGCAAAAAAAGTCGGTCTGCCTGTTATTATCCATGACCGGGAGGCACACGAGGACATCGTGGAAGTTCTCCGGGAGGAAAAAGCAGAGGAAATCGGAGGAATTATGCACTGCTTTCAGGGAGGTACCGAAATGGCAGAAGCCTGCCTCCACATGAATTTTTATATTTCTTTTGGAGGCCCGGTGACGTTCAAAAATGCGAAACTCCCTAAAGAAGTGGCCAAAATTATCCCGAGGGATCGTCTTCTCGTCGAAACGGACGCCCCGTTTCTAGCCCCTCATCCCTACCGGGGAAAGCGGAACGAACCGGCCTATGTGAAGCTCGTAGCTGAGCAGCTTGCAGAGCTGCGCGGAGAATCCTATGAGGAAACAGCAGCTTTAACGACGGAAAACGCAAGGCGGCTTTTTAAATTATAGCCTGACCGGCCTTTGGCGCCGCCAGGAAGCTGAAGAGCAAGCTGGTGCCGGTGTGTCTGGTTATTTGACGACGGCTGTACGGAAAGGGGGCAAAATCCTCTTTTTCGTACAGCTTTTTTTTCGGTATGATAGGAGAAGCAGTTCATTTAGAAGAAGGGAACGAAAGCTTTGCAGCAAATAAAAGAAATTATTATTGTCGAAGGAAAAAACGACACCCAGACCCTCCGGCGCTACGTGGAGTGCGATACGATCGAAACGAGCGGCTCCGGCATCACAGCCGAAACGATCGAAAAAATCCGTCTCGCTCAAAAACGCCGGGGAGTCATTATATTTACCGATCCGGATTTTCCCGGTCAAAAAATCCGTCATATTATTGACCAGTCTGTTCCTGGATGCCGCCACGCCTTTCTGCCGAAACATGAAGCGGTCGATGTGCAGAAAGGAAAAGTAGGCATTGAGCACGCAGACAGAGAAGCTGTTATAACGGCACTTGATTCAGTCAAAACATCGATGCCCGAAGAAGAAAGAGAGGCTCCTCCGAGCTGGCTCGAGCTTCACCAGGCAGGCCTGCTCGCGGGGCCGGGAGCTAAAAAAAACCGGGAAAAGCTCGGCAACCTTCTCCATATCGGCTATGCGAACGGCAAACAGCTCGTCAAACGGCTTGAGCAGTTCCAGGTCACCCGGGAAGAATTTTATGACGCCGTACAGAAGATGGAGGAAGAAGGATGACAAAAGATATTGCCACACCAAAACGCACACAGGAAATACTGAAAAGGCACGGGTTCCGCTTTAAGAAGAGCCTCGGACAGAATTTTTTAATCGATCCGAACGTACTCACGAATATAGTCAACGCCGCTTCAGTAACAAAGGAATCCGGCATCATCGAGATCGGCCCGGGTATCGGCGCGCTTACTGAACAATCGGCCCGGCAGGCGGGAAAAGTACTTGCGTTTGAGATTGATCAGCGCCTTCTTCCGATATTAAAGGAAACGATGGCTCCGTATCCGCACGTCGAAGTCATCAATGAGGATGTTTTGAAAACCGATCTGCATGCCTTTATCGCTAAACACTTTGAAGACGGTCAGGATCTCGCAGTGGTAGCGAACCTTCCTTACTACGTCACCACGCCGATACTGATGAAACTGCTGGAGGAAAAGCTTCCCGTCCGGGTTATGGTTGTGATGATGCAGACGGAAGTAGCTGAAAGAATTTCAGCAGAGCCCGGTTCCAAAGCGTATGGATCCCTTTCGATTGCGGCGCAGTACTATGCGCATGCTGAAACGGTCTTTCAGGTGCCTCGGACGGTCTTTATGCCGCAGCCGAACGTCGATTCTTCGATTCTGCGGCTGACAAGAAGAGAAAAACCGCCGGTCGATGTTGTGAACGAGGAGTTGTTTTTCCAAATTGTACGAGGGGCTTTCGTCCAGCGCCGGAAAACGCTCCTTAACAATCTCTCCAAGCTTTTTGAAGACACTCTTTCCAAAGGGGAAACAGCGGAACGTCTTCAGGAAATAGGCATAGATGGAAAACGGCGGGCAGAAACTTTGACGATGACAGAATTCGCCGCTCTGACGAGTGCATTTTACCGTTATACGGGACACCCCCGCTGAAAAAAGTGTTCACTAAGCGAATTAATTGATTGACACCCACACACTGCCTTGCTATAATTTAAATTTTATTTGACTTCCTGCTTAAATTTTAGTATAATGAAGTTTAAGTGAGGTGTCGTACATGGCGAAAACTTTAGCAGAGATCAAACAAGCACTAGAAGCCAATGTTGGGAAGAAAGTGACGGTCCAGGCGAACGGCGGTCGCAAGAAGATCGTGGAACGTTCCGGGCTGCTTGAAGGAATCTATCCTTCTGTCTTTACCGTAAAGCTTGATAAGGATGAGTATTCAATTGAACGTCTGTCTTACAGTTACACCGATGTACTTACCGAAACAGTGAAACTCTCTGTGCCGGGAGATGTGGTTGAAGAACCACAGCCGTAATTACACATAAGAAAAAGCCTGCCGGGGAAATTTTTCCCGGCAGGCTTTTCTTTATGCAAAAGTTTTCCAAAGTGTCCCTTTAAAAGGAATATCAGGGCTTTTTTAAAAGGGATGAAGGCGGGAGTGAAACGGACTTCAGCTTCAGCAGAGCGTATTTTATGTTCTTTTTGAGGGAAACTAATGATAAAATAGCGGAAGCGATGTATTAAGAAGGCTCTGTTAAGGGAAATGCTTTTGGGGATGGAGACCGTTTCTTCCGTAAAGAAATGATATTCCCAGAAGAATCAGGATTGACTGGAAGCAGAGGTATTTAATAAAGAAGGTGACGATGTTGGACAGCATAATTGTAAAAGCTCCCGCAAAAATAAATTTAACGCTGGACGTACTTCATAAAAGAAACGACGGCTACCACGAAGTGGAGATGGTCATGACGACAGTGGACCTGGCGGACAGAGTCCATCTCCAGCCTCTGAATTCGCGGAAAATTCAGGTGGAGTCGAATAACGGCTTCCTCCCCACGGATAAATCCAATCTTGCCTGGCAGGCGGCCCGTATTCTACAGGATCGCTACGCGCCGAAAGCCGGGGTGAAAATATATATTGATAAAAAGATTCCCGTGTCTGCAGGTCTTGCCGGAGGAAGCACAGATGCAGCAGCAGTGCTCCGGGGATTGAATAAAATATGGAATCTGCAGCTTTCTACGGAAGCACTTGCAGAGATCGGGGCGGAAATCGGCTCGGATGTTCCATTCTGTGTACACGGCGGCACAGCAGTAGCAAGAGGCCGGGGAGAAAAACTGACATTTCTCCCGGCTCCTCCACCGTGCTGGGTGGTGCTCGCAAAACCTTCCCAGGGTGTCTCAACGAAAGATATTTACAGCCGGCTGGATCTGGAAACGATGAAACATCCGGATACCAACCGGATGATCCGGGCGATTGAGGAGAAGGATTTTCATACGATATGCCTCTCTTTGGAAAACGTAATGGAAAAGGCAACTTTCTCTTTGAACAGAGACGTAAAAATGATTAAGGACCGCCTGCAGCAGTACGGTGCGGAAGGGGTCGTTATGAGCGGAAGTGGACCGACAGTCTTTGCACTTACCAGCGGACAATCGAGAGCTGACCGTCTGTGCAACGGCCTGAAAGGGTTTATGGAGGAAGTGCACGTCGTGAGAATGATAGGAACCCCTCATAAGCCTTTGTAACACAGAGGTTGTGAAACCCGTACAAAAATGGTATATTACTGTTTGAACATTCGGGAATCACAGGAGGTGTTAAAATGAAATATCGTCGAAGCGGCCGTCTGGTGGATATGACGGAATATTTACTGCGCCATCCGCACCGTTCGGTTTCGCTAACTTTCTTTTCCGACCGGTACGGGTCAGCGAAATCATCCATCAGTGAGGATATCGGTATCGTAAAAGAAGTTTTTGAATCAAAAGGTATCGGACGGCTTGCTACCTCTGCCGGTGTGAGCGGCGGCGTCACATTTGTACCAATGATTCATGAAAAAGAAGCATTGCAAACGGTGGAGAAACTCATCCACAGTCTTGAAGATTCCACCCGCCTTCTGCCGGGCGGCTACTTGTATATGATGGATATTATCGGCGATCCCCAGCGGATGCAGGAACTGGGACGCATTTTTGCCTCTTTTTATAAAGAAGCCGAGGTGGACACAGTGATGACGATGGCAACCAAGGGGATCCCCCTGGCCTACGCTGTAGCTTCCCATCTGAACGCTCCGGTCAGCATTGTGCGGCATGAGCAGCGTGTCACTGAAGGCTCCATTATAAGTATTAACTATGTTTCAGGCTCATCGCAGCGTATCCAGACGATGTCGCTTGCGAAAAGAAGTCTGAAACCGGGATCCAACGTGCTGATCATCGATGATTTTATGAAAGCCGGGGGAACAATACGCGGCATGATGGATCTGACGGAGGAGTTTCAGTGTACCGTAGCCGGAGCCGGCGTACTGATGGAAGCGGTGCATGAAAAAGAAAAGCTCGTCGACAACTACGTTTCATTAACGAAGCTTTCCAGCGTGGATGCAAAAGGACGGAAAATCCAGGTGGAAAAAGGCACGATGTTTTCTGAAGACAACAGTTAAAAACAGAAGCAGTTCATACAGAGGCTCTTCCGCTGATCTTTCGGCGAAAGGGTCTTTTTCGTGTGTATTACTGACGTGCCTTGTTTACTATTTTAAAAGCTGCCTTGAAAACAGCTCGTTCAAGAGGTGGACTTAACGCTGCTGCACTCCCGGTGAAGCTTACCCGAGGGCTTGGTCCCGGCTTATTTTGACGGAAAAACAGTCCGCCAAAATGGATTCTCGAACAGCGCTGATCCTCTGGGTGTCCCCGCCTTCGTTACCCAGCGTTAGCTATTTTTATTTTTCATAGGGCAATTTTTAACGGCATCACTGTCTCTGTTAAAGTCCAGGGTACTTACACAGGGAAAGGAAGGACGTTTTTCTACTGATTTATTCCAGCAGGTACATCGGTGGAAATACCGTTAGAACGGGTTTCATCAGGTGGGATTTATCCGGTCAATTTGTTTTGAATGGAAATAAAAACTTGATTTCCTCATATTTACGTAAGAGCCAAGTCTAGTGTTGATAAATGTAGAAAACTTCGCTTCAACTCAGCATAATTGTCTTGGAGGAGACCTCCAGCTTCCGCTTCGTTTGTGCCATGAAAAAAAACGTACTTCTGCTGTATGTGATTCCTATTTCTCCTTCAGTAAAATCGGTGACAGGGCAGAGACACTTTCGGAAAAAGAAAGCAGGAAGATCCTCCCGGACGAAAGGAAAGCTGCATGTTTTCTCCACGGCAGGTGCAGAGAGCCGCAGGCACCCTTCTGTCAATACGGAGCTTTAACAGAGCCATTTTAAAAACATTCCCAGGCAGGGCTGTGTACTTACTTTTCGGACTTTTTTCCAGCTGGTATGGGAATTGTCAGCGTCAGAAAAGTCTGATATGTTTATAACGCAAAGAACAGGCAGGGAGCGGGGCATGGCAATGAAACATAAATGGACTACAGCAGCTTTTATTATGAGTGGACTTTTTCTGTCCCCTTCCGCGGCGGCGGAGGAAGAAAACGTATGGAGAGCCGCCTACGAACCGGAGCTTCCACCATTTCATTACAGTGAAAACGGCGAAGCACGGGGCTTCGCAGTGGATCTCCTGGAGGAAATTGCAGAAGAAGAAAATTTCCGCGTTATTTACGAACCGATGGCAGACTATGAAGCGGCAGCCGCTCTGGAGAACGAAGAAATCGATCTAATTATCGGGATGAGCTACAATCAGGACCGGGCAGAAAACATGGAATTTTCAAATGCGTATTATTCCACATCGATCGGCCTGTTCGTAAGAGAGGAAGAAGCCGGAGAAATCGACGGGGTGACAAGGCTGACCGGTAATACAGCGGCTGTGAAAGCAGACAGCCTTGAACAGAACTATCTGGAAAATATCCGTGGCGTGCAGTTCAACGAAACAAGCACCCTGGAACAGGCGGTTAAACTGGCCTCTGCCGAACGCGCAGATGCATTGGCAGGAGAAATTACTTCTGTCGGTCACCTGCTCGATACTCTCGGAGTAGAGGGAGACTTTCAGCTCGTGGACAGCTATATGGTGCCGGTTGAATATTCTTTCGCTGCAGCCGCAGAAAATTATGAGGTGCTGCGTGCCTTGAATAACGGGATGCGCACGTTACAGAATAATGGAAGGTACCAGGAGGTCTTTCAGGAATGGTTTCCGGAAGAAAGCGGCCCCGGGGAAAATCTCGTTCTGGCGATGCAGATTTTAGGAGGTGCCCTTCTTCTGGCGCTGGGGGTGGTGGCTGCCGGACTGAGAATTAACCGCCGTCTGCAGAAGGAAGTCGAGAAAAAAACCCACAGTCTTCATACAGCAAACCTTTCTTTAAAAAAGCAGATAGAAGCGACAAAAAACAGTAATGAATTTCAGAAACAAATTCTTCAGTCCAGTCCCCGCGGAATGATGACGCTGGATAAAGAAGGGAAAATTACTTCCTACAGCCCAAAAGCTTCTTTCATGCTGAATACAGAAGGAAACAAAACCGGGAAATATTTTTATGAAGATCCGTTGCTGCAATATTACTTAAAAGATAAGCTGGAAGATGTTCTGCAGCACGGGCGGCAGTTTCTTGGAGAAGAAAGGGACTGGACGAGAGACGATGGCATCCAGCTTCGTCTCCGGGCCTATATCTATCCACTGTATGATTTTGAGCAGAAAATTGTAGGTGTTATGTTTACATTTGAAGATATAAGCGAAGAAGTGCGGGTTCGTTACCAGGCGTTTGAAAACGAAAAAAATCAGGCGTTGAGCCGTGTCGTTGCCGGAATCGCCCATGAAATACGCAACCCTCTCACTTCGATTAAAACGTTCGCGGAGCTGATTCCGCTGAAATTCGAAAGCCCCCGTTTCCGCGAGAAAATTTCCACACTCGTTCCGCAGGAAATAGAAAGGCTGAACGAATTAATAGAAGGTCTTATGGATTACAGTAAATCCCGTCCGGCAAAAAAAGAAATGCTCGATACTTCAGACCTCCTGGAAAGCTGTTTTATTCTTTTTGAAAGAACGGCGGAAAACAAAGGAGTCTCTCTCACTACGGCGATCGAAAAAAATCTCGTGATTCTTGCAGACCGTCAGCAGCTGAAGCAGGCCGTTATCAACTTAATTATTAATGCGATCGATGCTCTGGCAGAATCGGAGGAAACAGAGGATAAGCGTATCGTCCTGAAAAATTATGCCTGCGGTGATGAAGTATGTCTGGTAGTGGAAGACAACGGGCCAGGAATGAGCAGAAAGGTGCAGAAGCAGGCATTCGAACCTTTCTATACTACAAAGCCGGACGGTACAGGACTTGGCCTCGCTATTGCCAAGCAGCATGTAGAAGAAAACAACGGAAGCTTCCATGTAGAAAGCGGGGCAGGAAAGGGGACGCGCATTCAGCTTCGGTTTCCACTGTTTCATCCGGAAAATTGGAAGGAAAGTAAGGAGGAGGGAAGATGATGAAAGGTACTGTTTTAATTATTGATGACGAACCGTCCATCTGTGCTTCGCTGGAATTCGCACTGGAAAACGACTACGAAGTATGGAGTACGACCGATCCGGAAAAAGGGTACGACATTCTGGAAAAGGAAGCAGTGGATCTGTGTCTTGTAGATCTGAAAATAGGGCGGGAAAGCGGAATCAATGTGCTTGAAAAAATTAAAGCTTCTCATCCTCAAACTGCTGTCGTAATGATTACAGCCTATGGAACGATTTCCTCATCAGTGGAAGCTCTGCAGAAAGGCGCGTATTCTTATTTGACAAAACCGCTTAACATGGATGAACTTTCTGCGGTGATTGAACGTGCCTTTCAGTACCAGCAGCTGCATAAAAAAGTGGATTATTTGACGAGCGAGCTGGAGAAAAAATATGACAGGGACGGCTTTCTTGCCAGAAGTGAAGCGATGAATAAAGTGTTTAAACTGATGGAAAAAGTGAAGCAGGTAAATACGAACGTTTTAATTACCGGGGAAAGCGGGACCGGAAAAGAACTCGTCGCCCGCTCGCTGCACTTTTCCGGGGTTCGCTCGCAGGAACATTTTGAAGTCGTCAACTGTGCCGCGATTCCGGAACAGCTTCTGGAGAGTGAACTTTTTGGATATGAAAAAGGAGCTTTCACCGGTGCGGTCCAGGCTAAGAAGGGGAAATTCGAAGCGGCCCACAAAGGAACGATTTTTCTGGATGAAATCGGGGATATGCCGCTGAGTGTTCAGGTGAAGCTGCTTCGCGTCCTGCAGCGCAAGGAAGTAACCCGGCTTGGTTCCAATGAAACCCTCCATCTGGACGTACGGGTGATTGCAGCGACGAACAAAGATTTGAAAGAAGAAGTGAACAAAGGCAACTTTCGGGAGGACTTGTATTTCCGGCTGAACGTCATACAAATTCATCCGCCGCCGCTCCGGGAGCGGATGGATGATGTGCCGCTGCTTGCCCGTCATTTTATACAGACACTCAACGAAGAGCTCGGCCTGCACGTCGAAGGGCTGACCAAAGAGGCGGAAACGGCTCTGCGGACCTATGCCTTTCCCGGGAATATCCGTGAATTGCGGAACATAATAGAATCATCGATGGTTATTGCGGAAGGAAGTAAAATTGACAGGGATGACCTGCCGGAAACGGTAACCGGGGGGAAGAAGCAAAACATCCACTCCGGGGAAAACATCGGCTGGAGTTTAAAAGAAGTGGAGAAAAACCATATTCTCCGGACGCTCGAACACAACCGCTGGCACCGCCGACGGACAGCTGAAATGCTCGGTGTGAGTGAAAGAAGCCTGCGGGACAAAATCAAACTGTACGAACTAACTCCACAAAAACCGGCAGAATCTGCCGGTGAGGAATAATATGCCGGTTTTATAAAGGAGTTTAAATGTATGCGTTTTCAAAAAAGCCCGCGGGAAAGGGCTTTTTTATTTTGGCATGGACTTTGCATTAATAAAACAGCAAACATACATGAGGAGGAATAAAAAATGAAAAAATTCATGACGATTCTGGGCGGTTCTGCGCTCGTACTTACAGCATGCGGCGGCAACGATGACGGTGGCGGCAACGCTGCCGAAGGAAACAATAACGATGGCGGCGTAGAAGACGATATGTTTCTGACAATCGCCACCGGGGGAACATCCGGCGTTTACTATCCAATCGGCGGGGCGCTCTCCAACCTGTTTGAAGAAGAACTCGGGGCGGACAGCTCTGTTCAATCAACAGGTGCATCCGTAGAAAACATCAACCTCCTTGGAGAAGATCGTGCGGAGCTCGCTATTACGATGTCGGATGCGGTTTCCCAGGCTTACGAAGGCACAGGGCCTTTTGAAGATGAAGAACCAAACGAGGGGCTCCGGGGTATGACATCTCTTTATCCGAACTACGTCCAGCTCGTAACGACAGCTGATTCCGGCATCGAATCCGTAGAGGATCTTGAAGGAATGGATGTGGGAGTAGGAGCTCCAAACTCCGGTGTGGAACTGAATGCCCGGATGATTCTTGAAGCCCACGGCATGGATTACGATGATATTAACGAAGACTTTTTGTCCTACAGTGAAGCGATTGACCAGATGCAGAACGAAATGGTTGATGCAGCGTTTGTAACAAGCGGCCTCCCGAACTCTACAGTAATTGATCTTGCTACGCAGAACGATGTACATATCGTTCCGATTGACGGGGAAGAGCTCGACGCTCTGCAGGAGGAGTATGACTTCTTCGGCGAAGGAACGATTCCGGCAGACGTTTATGACACAGAAGAAGACGTGCAGACGGCTACAATTATGAACGTTATGCTCGTAAATGAAAGCTTGAGCGAAGAAGAAGTATACGACCTGACGAAAACGATGTTTGAAAATATCGATTCGATCCAGGGCTCCCATAACGCTGCGCAGGAAATTGACCTGGACACCGCCACAGAAGGGATGCCTGTACCATTCCACCCGGGAGCAGAACGCTACCTGGAAGAAGAAGGGGCTCTGGATGAATAAAGGAGGATAGAAGGGGGACTCCCTCTTCTACTGGATGATGAAACGTTATATAGCTTATATTTTTTCGATGTTTTTTCTCGCCGGGTGCGGAGAAAAAGAGCAGGTTATACAAATTCAGCACGGGGAGACCGGAAACGTGCTGGAGGAATTTTCGGTAGAAAAAAACGATGAAATTGCTCTCTCCTGGGTCCACTCTGTGGAACAGACTCCCTGGACAGACGTTTTTACTATTACAGAAAACTGTCCGCTGCTTTTGACGGAAACGAGGTTCCAGTCATTCGGAGCCGGAGTAGAACATCAATATGAAGACATCAGCCATGAGGACGGAACATACACTGCCCGTGGATTGAACGAGTGTCATGACTCTGTTAACTGGATTCACTCCCACGATGCCGAGCACACTGTAACCATTAACCGGGTGGAGGAAGTAGATACAGCGTCTCTTCCACATCACGAACCGCTGCGGATTACGATTGAAGAGAGGTGATGTTATGAGCTCTCAAAAAGATGCCAGGGAGGAAAGAATGCCCCTGGGAGAAGAGCCTGACACAGAAGCACAACAAAAAGTTCTTGAAAAGTACGACAATGAATCCCGATTTCGGATTTTCCGCAGCCGCAGAACAGCCTGGCTCGTATCACTTACTGCGGTGGCGTTGTCTCTTTACCACCTTTACACGTCCTATTTTGGCACACCTGTTACGTTGCAGCACCGTTCGCTGCACGTAGCAGTCATACTTATGCTCGTGTTTTTCCTTTACCCGCCGCTGAAAACAGCGAAGCGGAATGTTCTGCCATGGTACGATGCCCTCCTGGCATTAATGGCACTTTCAACTACTGTCTATATATTTGTGGAATACGAAGGGATTATACAGCGGGGAGGCATTCCGAATAACTGGGATCTTTTATTCGGCGGGATTCTCGTCCTGCTCGTACTGGAAGCTGCCAGGCGGGTAACCGGCTGGGGACTCCCGGTACTTGCTTCATTGTTTCTCGTTTACGGTCTCTTCGGCCGGGAGCTCGGCGGAATTTTCCGTCACCGGGGTTACGAGTGGCAGGAAATTGTAGGCTATATGTATCAGACGACCGAAGGGGTATACAGCACGGCCATCGGTGTTTCTGCTACATACATTTTTCTGTTTATTCTTTTCGGTGCGTTCCTTCAGAAATCAGGTATGGGCCAGTTTTTTAACGATCTGGCGCTGGCTATTGCCGGTCAGACGCGCGGAGGGCCGGCCAAAGTTTCTGTTATTGCGAGCGGATTTCTTGGAAGTATCAATGGAGCGGCAGTAGCAAACGTTGTCACGACCGGTTCCTTTACAATCCCCCTTATGAAAAAAATCGGCTACAAGCGGGATTTCGCCGGAGCAGTTGAAGCATCGGCTTCAGTCGGTGGGCAGATTCTGCCGCCGATTATGGGGGCTGCAGCATTTATTATGGCCGAAATTCTCGGTATGCCGTACAGCGAAATAGCGCTGGCAGCACTTCTTCCGGCACTTCTTTTCTACATCGGCGTTATTACGCAGATTCACCTGCGTGCTTCGAAGGAAGGGCTTCAGGGAATTTCCAAAGAGAACCTTCCTGCCGTTAAACAGGTGCTGATGGAGCGCGGACACCTGCTTATTCCACTGTTGTTTCTTATGTACATGCTTTTCTTCAGCGGCAGAACGATCATATTCTCCGCGTTCCTTACGATCCTTGTGACTGTCATCATTGCGATGCTCCGTCACACGACCCGTATGACAGTACGCGACATTTATGACGCTCTTGAAAACGGAGCGCGGACAGCGGTAGGAGTCGCCGTGGCGTGTGCGGCCGTCGGTCTGATTGTCGGTATCGCTTCTTTAACCGGCTTTGGTCTCAGCCTTGCCAACGGTATCATCACCCTCGGCGGGGAAAGTCTGCTGCTGACGCTGATGTTTACGATGGTAGCCTGTATCGTACTCGGAATGGGGCTGCCGAGTATTCCAACCTATATTATTACTTCAACGATGGCAGCACCTGCTTTGATTGAACTTGGCATTGAAGCACTTGTTGCTCATCTGTTCGTATTTTACTTTGGTATTTTTGCCAATATTACGCCGCCGGTGGCTCTGGCATCCTTTGCTGCTGCCGGAATAGCCGGAGGAAATCAGATGCGGACAGGCTTCGTGTCGATGAAACTTGCAATAGCAGGCTTCATCGTACCGTACTTGTTTGTTTACAACAATTCGCTTCTGCTTACGAACACCACGCTCGGGGAAGGAATTCTCGTAGTCACGACTTCTGTTATAGGGGTAGTGATGCTTGGTGTAGCCGCAGAAGGATTCCTTATGACTAAAATGCCTGCCGTTCTCAGACTGGTTCTTGCAGGCGGAGCGATTCTGCTGATGACGCCGAACTTATTGTACGACGCTGCGGCCATCGCAGTAATTGTCATCTGTCTTGGTGTTCAGTGGGTGCTTGCGAAGCGGGTAGATATGAATTATTTGAAAGCCATCTAACAAAGCGTCTGAGCCTGCACTATTGAAAGAAGGAACAGTCTTTTTGTTAAAACGACATTAATACAAAGCGGGGAACTATCCTGAAAGGTGGTTCCCCGCCAGTCTGTTTATAAAGTATTTTTTATACAGGCATAGACATTTTCCTGCTTTCGCCTCCGCAGGACGCTTTCCGGGCGGGCCGGCTTCAGCTAATTTCTTCCTCCCACTGCTCGGAAGAAATGGATCTTCTGCTCGTCCTTCATCGCCCCGGAGTCACCTGCTGCAGCTTCAGCAGGAAAAT
>PWLM01000054.1 GCA_003560495.1 Bacillus sp. (in: firmicutes)
CAGCAGGCAGCAGAAGCAGAACAGTATGAAGAAGCAGCCCGACTGCGCCAGGAAGAGCTGAAGCTTCAGGATAAACTGAACAATAAAGATAAGAAATCTGTACCGGAAGTAAAAATCACGGACCTGCAGCAGATTATCGAAAAGAAAACGGGTATTCCGGTACAGAAGCTGGAAGCTTCTGAACAGAAAAAACTGCAGAATCTGGAAGAAAGGCTCGGTTCCCGCGTCATCGGCCAGAAAGCAGCTGTAGAAGCCGTAGCGAAAGCCGTCCGCCGGGGCAGGGCAGGGTTCCGCCGGGAAGGACGCCCGATCGCTTCCTTCCTGTTTCACGGCCAGACCGGTGTTGGTAAAACAGAGCTGACCCGTATTCTCGCCGAAGAAATGTTCGGCAGCCGGGAAGCGATGCTCAGACTCGATATGAGTGAATATATGGAAAAGCATACGGTATCCAAGTTGATCGGCTCTCCGCCGGGCTATGTCGGTCATGAGGAAGCCGGACAGCTCACAGAGCAGGTCCGCCGCCGTCCGTACTCCATTATTCTGCTTGACGAAATGGAAAAAGCGCATCCTGACGTGCAGCATATGTTCCTGCAGGTGCTGGAAGACGGCAGATTGACAGACAGCCATGGACGTACGGTGAGTTTCAAAGATACGATTATCGTGATGACAACGAACGCCAATCCGCTGGATGCATACTTTAAGCCGGAATTTCTTAATCGTCTCGACCGCGTTGTCGGTTTTGAAGGACTGGAGAAAGAAGATTTAAAGAAAATCGTATCTCTTATGCTTGAAGAAGTCAGAGAGCACAGTGAAGCCCAGGAAGTGGAAATCACCTTCACAGAAGAAGTGGTTGAGTGGCTCGCCGAACACGGATACGACCCGAAATACGGTGCCCGTCCGCTGCGCAGAACAATCCAGGAGCATATCGAAGACAAAATTGTCGATGAAATCATTGCCAATGAAAAACTTGATTCCATCGAAGTGAATGTGACAGCCAATGAAATAACTGTACAGGTCCACTAATCAATACCTCCTCTCCGGTTTTAATGGGGAGGAGGTATTTTTTCTATTTGCTACAAACCCCTGAATGTTAAAAAGTGTAACGAGTGCAGAAGAAGGCAGGTGTCGAGAAAGAAAGTACAGCTGCTTGTTAACAAAAAAGATAAATTACATGGTAATTAATGTTAAAATAGTCACAGTACACCTTGAAGGAGTGAGAATGAATATGGAACTGGACTTTTTCTGGCTCGCTGTCGGCCTCGCTGCAGCTGCCTACTTTATCGGGGACGGATTAAAAAACTTTAAAAACCCCGAATCTAAAAGCATGATGGATTACATGTCTGATTATGATCAAAAAGAACTTATTCATGAAAAATATGTTCATCACACGCTTGGCATTGATAAGAAGGATGTACAGTCGTTAGTTACGGAGCATAAAGATATTCCACACATCGTTATTAATAACAATGTCTACTATCCAAAAAAGCGGTTACTCGAATGGGTGCAGCAACTGGATAAGTGAATACGGTTTTTGCCCCCGTCTTTGCAGAAATTTCTGCAGATTATATTTTGTTCAGAAAAAATAGAGCATGATTTATTATATTAAAATCTTTTATATGCAAAATACTCGAATGGGTGGAGAAGCTCGATAAGTAAAAATATCAGTTTTAGACAAACTGGTAATTCTCGTATACACACACGTAACGGTAAAAAAATTGTTGAAAAAAAATAAAAAAAATGGAGCATGGTTATTTTTATGCCATGTTCCGATTCATATCATCATATTTGGAGTTGTTTCTGAAAAATATATCATTCAATTTTAATTTTCATCAGATTCTATTTCGTAGTCGATAATATACTTTACCATCCTGAAATTATAGCCCCAGTCGTCAAAGGCTTTTTCCATAAGTTTATGTTCTGATTCTGACGTTAGTTCTATTTCTTTTAAATAATTGAAAGCTTCGAGCTGCTCATCCATTACATATTCCTGCATGGCATTATTATCTTCCCAGTCTTTTTCTGCCTGGACTTTGATCTCAGCTTCGGCATCGCTGTCGGAAATTGTGGAAATAACATTCCCAAAAGTGACGTTGTCCCCGAAATTATTTTCTTCTTCCCGTACTGATTCAGATGAGGAGGGGACAGGTTCTTCTTCAGGCAGGTCTTCTTCATCAGCATTTTCCTCAGATTGTGAAGCGACAGCTCTTTCCAGTTCCTCCTTTTCAAGTTTTGTATTCTCCAGTTCCTCCAAAGTTTCCTCCAGCTGCATCTCGAGCTGCTTTTTTTCTTCCAGCAGACTCTCGATTTCTGATGACTCATTCTGATTTTCTCCATTTTCCTCTTCTGTACATCCGCTGACAAAAAGTAAAGAGAACCCCAGGAAAAGAACTGCCCATGTTTTCATAAAACCCTCCAGTTATATAATAAGAGAATTTAATAATTAAAATATAATAGAAGAACGAAAAATAGACAAGTAAATAAGTGGATATACAGAATATATAAACTATTTCCAAGTCTCTGTATAGATTCAAATCTTTCAGAGTCGTTATAAAATAGCAGGGAAAATTTAAGGCAGGGGAAGAGAGCACGGCACCACCGCAGTTGGAAGACGGCTATAACATGGAGGATGCGCTTCTTGTCGGAGGGGTTCTTATCACTTTTCTAAAGCATGCTGACAGGATCAAGATGGCCTGCCTGGCCCAGCTCGTTAATGTGATTGCCCCGATCGTAACAGAAAACGGGGGAGGGGCCTGGAAACAGACGATCTATTATCCGTATATGCATGCCTCAGTTTTCGGGAGGGGCGTTTCGCTGCAGGCCGTCGTTTCTTCTCCAGCTTTTGACACGAAAGAATTCACGGATGTTCCTTGCGTCGACACAGCCGTTGTCTGGAACGAAGAAAAAGAAGAGCTGACGATTTTTCTTTTAAACAAACATCTCAAGGAAGACGTACTCGTCCGTTATTCTCTGAAGGATTTTACTCATTACCGCGTAATAGAGCATCTCGTACTGGAGCACGGGAACCTCAAAGTGAAAAACACACTGGGAAGGAAAATGTTAAACCCCACCGAAATGGGCAGTGGGAGTAAACCGGTACGGACCTTGACATAAAGGGAAATAAAGCTTCCTGGAATGTCGTCCGCCTGCAGCTGTCTCAGTAAAATCATCCTCTGGGTAGGCCCGTGCTCCTGTCCAGTTTCAGTTTCGTTGATCGATCACGTTCATTTAAACAGTTTATTAAGTTATGGTTGTAATTGTAAGAATGTTATGAAAATAATAGGAGTAAGGAGTTTCCAGTTTGAAGAAGCAGCTTGAAACCCTTTTATTTTAAACAGGACGACAAGGAGGAGCTGTATGACGAATAAAGTTGTGGAAGTTTCCGTTAAAAATCACGTCGGCACAATAACGTTGAACCGCCCGGAAGCAGGAAATGCCATTAACCTGCAGCTGGCACAGGAACTAATGGAAGCAGCTGTTTATTGTTCAGAAAGGGAGGAAGTACGGGCAGTAGTGCTGACCGGAGAAGGAAATAAATTTTCTGTCGGCGGAGATTTAAAAAGTTTTGCCGAAAAAGGAGAAGAAATCGGTGCCCATCTCAAATTTGTCACCGCTTATCTGCATCAGGCAATTTCTCATTTAGCCGGAATGAACAAACCGTGTATCGGGGCTGTTAACGGCACCGCAGCCGGGGGCGGAATGAGTCTCGCATGTGCCTGCGACCTTGTTTACGCTTCAACGCATGCAAAGTTTGTAACGGCTTATAATCAAATAGGGTTATCACCGGATGGTTCCGGGAGCTATTTTCTTCCGCGTCTCGTCGGAGTAAGACGGGCGATGGAATTGTTATATACAAACCGGACGCTGGACGCAAAAGAAGCAGCGGAGTGGGGGCTCATTAACCGCGCAGTTTCTCATGAGGAGCTGAATACCACTGTGTTTGAGCTGGCTGAAAAAATGGCGAAGGGACCAACAAATGCCTACGGGGCGACCAAGAAGCTGCTTTATCATTCGCTTCAGGAAACGCTTGAAACTCAAATGAGCAAAGAATCGTTATCCCTTGCCGAAAGAGCAGGAAGCAGGGAAGGTAAAGAAGGAATTTCAGCCTTTCTCGAGAAGCGGGAAGCAGACTACTTTCAGTAATAATTTGCCGTAAATTGTATGATATTAACGCCTTCGTGTGAAAGTCTTTTTGCAAAAAAACAGACAGGGGAGCTTCAAGCTCTCCTGTCTGTTTTATTTAAAGTGCGTTTAATACTAAGCCGATCGATGCGTAAATAATGACGGTGAAGTAAACGCCGGTCATATGAACGAGAGAAAATAAAAACATTTTGTTTGCCCAGCCTTCAATATCCGTCTTACGGGAACCGAATACACTTAGTCCGAGCCATAAAAGCCCGAGAAGAAGAGAAACGAGTGTCAGTCCGAGGCTCAGCGGGAGAAATAAAAAACTCGACAGGACAAGGAGAACTAAGTAAATATTTGTCTGCAGATACGTCCGTTCCGCTCCCTTGACGACCGGAAGCATCGGAATCTTTGCTGCGGTATAATCCTTCTGTTTTCGAATCGCTATCGCATAAAAGTGTGGCATCTGCCAAATGACCATAATCAAAAACAGTGCCCAGCATGCCGGATGCCAGATGTCTGGAGCCACAGCCGCCCAGCCGATCAAGGGAGGCATCGCTCCGGAAATACTGCCGACTTCCGTATTCCAGATTGTATGGCGCTTTGTCCACATCGTATAAGGAACGACATAGAAAACGACCCCGAGCAGCCCGAGAAAAGCTGCCAGCGGTGATGCAGTGTACAATAGCAGCAGGCCGAGCACCAGCAGTAAAATAGCCACAGTCAGTACTTTTTTTAAAGTAATTGTTCCGGTCACTGTCGGGCGTATTTTCGTGCGGGCCATCAGGGCATCGATGTCACGATCGTACATATTATTAAACGCTCCGGCAGCTGCGATAATGGCAGCTGTGCCGAAAATGGCTGCCGTTATGTTCCACGTGTTGTCGACGAAACTGTATTGATACGTAAATAAAGCGAGCATGAGACCTGCAATCATCGGAATTAAATTCGACTTGATGATGCCGGTTTTAACGACCTGCCCCCACAACGCTTTTTGTAATGGTTTTTCCATAATAGTTTATAGCACCTCTTATACTCCTTAAAGCTGATGAAACCTTCTCACTCTAAAACATCATATCATCTTTTTGCTCTGAAAACATTTGAATAGTTTGCGACTATTTTCGAAGTCCCGGCAATTCAGCTTTTGTCAGTACTAAAAAAGTTCGATGATACGCAGAGGAGGGCTTTTATTAAAGCTCGTTTCTTCCTTCTTTAATGTCCATCGCACGGCGGATTAAAAGAAGATAAAATAAAAAGAGTGACTGAGAAATAAATATAATCAGATCCACACAGGAAAAACAGGTTCTTAAATAAAGTCCGCACGAGGTGCTGCATGCTGATCTCTTACGTAACTCACTCCGTCAAAAAGAAGTCCTGTTCCGTTAGTAGCCCTGATATCAACCTGGAGATTTAACAGAGTCTTTGTCTAAGATGAGATGAACAAATACTAAAAAACTCTCCGCGCAGTTTCTGGAAAGGAGTTGGGGGTAAATCGTGAACAAAAATATACTCGAAAGTCATCTTGATGAGCTGAGGCTGATGCAGCAGTGCGATTCGGATCTGCTTGTGAAAGAGTGTAAAGAAAATAAGCGGCGTTTACTGTCCGATAAAGAACTATATTATGATGAATTACAGGATCAGCTGTCGGTCGGAAAGTATTACCAAGGCCTTTCTGCAGAGAAGGAAGCATTTTACGGGCAGTTGAGGGAGCTCCTTCGTCAGACCCACAAATACAGAAAGCCTTATTATATCAGTAAAGATCAATACTTATATACGTGGGTGGATCTGCAGCCGTATGGAGAATTAAAAAATATTTATTCCGGAAAACATGCGAGCCCGGAAAATGTTATAAAAGAAGATTTTGAAATAATTGTGCAGCGCTTCGAAAAGTATAAGGAGCTGATAAAAGCACAGAAGCACGCGGACCCGGAGCTCATCAAGCATCTGCGTCTGATATCGAGACAGCATAAATTTAACGTGGAGCACGTCGTTCCCCAATCCTGGTACAGGGCAGCAGAACCAATGAAGGGAGATCTCCACCACATGTTTACGTGTGAGCCGAAGTGCAATAGGGTGCGCTCCAACTTTTCCTACTACGAATTTCCTGAAGGATCCAAATCGGTCATCAAGTATGAGGACTGTGGTATGTACGACGGTATCAGCCGCTTTGAACCGGAGTATGGAAAAGGAATTGCTGCGAGAGCGACGTTGTATTTTTTACTGCGGTATCCGGGAGTAATAGAAAAAAGGTTCAAAAAGAAGATCAACTACGAGCTGCTGTTGAAATGGCACCGTCAATTTCCAGTAACCATATATGAAAAACATAGAAATAAAGCGGTTTTTGAAATTCAGGGAAATAGAAATCCTTATATAGATTTTCCTGACTTGACGGAGAAAGGTGATGTATTTTGACAGTAATAAAGTATTGAGGCGACTGTGTGGTCCATAAGCGGTTTACCATACATTGACAAAGCGCCGGGGGAGGAGTAATTTTGATTTAGCAGGTCATTACGCCCGGTCAAACGAGCCGATTTGTTCTGCTCGTTTAAAAACAGCTTTAGGTACGGGAGGATAAAATTAATGAAAAAACGCCGAAAAGAGCAGAAAAACAAACAGTATGCCGTCATCGGCCTTGGAAGGTTCGGCGGCAGTGTGTGCAAGGAGTTGTACGCCCAGGGCCACGAAGTCCTGGCCATCGATTTTGATGAAGACAAAGTCCGGGAATATGCGGCGTTTGCCACCCACTCGGTGCAGATCGACACGACAGATGAAGCGGCTCTGAAAAATATCGGCATCCGTAACTTCGACCACGTCGTTGTAGCTATCGGGGATCATATCCAGGCGAGCATTTTAACGACGCTTCTTTTAAAAGAGCTCGGGATCGAAAAAATTTGGGTCAAAGCCCAGAATACTTATCACCAGAAAGTTCTGGATAAGCTCGGGGCGGACCTTGTCGTGCATCCCGAGTTTGATATGGGAAAACGAATCGCCCAGAAAATGACGTCCGATAAAGTGATTGACTTTATCGACCTCGAAGACGATTACAGCATTGTGGAACTGTATGCCACGAAGAAAATCAGCGGAAAATCGTTAGCCGACCTTCATCTCCGGGCAACATACGGGGTGACGGTCCTTGCCATGAAAAACGGCGGGAAAATGAACATCGCTCCCCGGCCGGACGACAAAATCAACGAAGACGATCTGTTAATTGTCATGGGGCATAAAGACGACCTGGCCCGGTTTGAAAAAGACGGGCTGTAAATCTGGAAGTGCAGGAAAAGGATGACTTCTACCGGCTGTCCTTACATAATAGACAGTGCAGTTCACAGATACACGCTGTAAAAAGTGTATCTACTTTGAAAATAGTACTGATCTGGGATGAAAAGCAAAGAAAAAGGTATAAGCCGTGCCATCCTTCCGGAAACTACCGTCAAATCAAGCTTGAAAGGAGGCTTCCGCTTTGCTCAACATGCCTGAAAACTATGGCACCGACAGCCTCCGAAGGGACATCACCGCAGGACTCACTGTCCTGATCATGCTCGTTCCTCAGGGCATGGCCTACGCCCTCCTTGCAGGTCTGCCGCCGGTAATGGGGCTGTATGCAGCGACGCTGCCTCTCATCGTCTATGCGCTTTTAGGCACCTCGCGGCATCTGGCAGTCGGGCCTGTAGCAATGGCTTCCATACTTATTTTTTCAGGGGTCTCTGCTTTTGCCGAACCGATGACGGACAGCTATATCACGCTTGTTCTTATTCTTACGCTCATGGTCGGCGTTTTGCAGCTCGCCCTCGGTCTTATGAATGCCGGGGCACTCATTAAATTCGTATCGGCAAGTGTCATCAGCGGCTTCACGTCTGCTGTTGCAATTATTATTGGATTCAGTCAGCTCGGCAATTTTTTCGGTATTAACATGCCGAGTGAAAACCAGCTGATTCCGCTTTTTCTCGCTTTTTTGGACAATATCAGCGGCATTCACTGGCCTACAGCGGCTGTCGGGCTGGTTAGTCTTCTACTATTGGTTGTCATTCCAAAAATGACGCGCCGTATTCCGGTGCCGCTGCTGATTGTTTTCGGAAGCATTCTCGTTACGGCAGCCTGGAATCTGCCGGAAGCGGGAGTCGCTATCGTCGGGGACGTGCCGCAGGGATTTCCAGCGTTTTCAGTACCTGAACTGGAATTATCCGCGCTGCAGGTACTTCTGCCGACAGCACTTACGATCGCGTTAATTGCGATGATGGAGTCACTTGCGATTACAAAAACGCTCGCCGGCAAAGATAGTCCGCCGCTGGATGTAAATAAAGAACTCCGTGCCATCGGCAGTGCCAATGTCATCGGCTCTTTTTTCTCCGCCTATGCCGTTACCGGAAGCTTTTCCCGGAGTGCGGTCAATCACCGTACCGGAGCGGTATCGCAGATGTCTGCGGTCGTCACCGCAGCAGGAGTCATTATTACACTCCTGTTTTTCACGCCGGTGTTTTATTATCTGCCGCAGGCTGTACTTGCCGCAATTATTCTTGCTGCCGTCGTTGGCCTTATCAGTATCCGGACACTCCGTCAGACGCTCGCTGTAAAACAGTCCGACGGTGTCGTCTGGATCGTGACATTTCTCGCGACGCTTCTGATCGGTATTCAATGGGGGCTTCTCGTCGGCGTTGGTGTTTCTCTCGCTATTTTACTGGACCGCATTTCGCACCCGCACATTGTGGAGCTCGGCTGGGACGGGAGAAGCCGCAGCTACGTGGACGTGGAGCGCTATACCCGTGCCGTGCGCATACCGGAGTTTATTCTCATCCGGATCGATGCCCGGCTGCATTTTTCCAACGTGGAATATGTCGAAAAAAAGATTGAATCCCTGATCTACCATAAAACGACGAACAGCAGGAACCCTTTTCACGTCGTTATCGATATGGGAGGAGTGAACGACATTGACACAATGGGGATCGCAACGCTCGAGCGGCTGATCTACAAGTATGATACTGACAACGACATCACCCTCCGCTTCGTCAATGTTAAAGGCGCGGTAGCTGATCCTGTAGAAAGAGCTGGATGGAGCAGCCGCCCCGCTCAGGCGTTGACGAGTGATTCTCTCAGTCACTATGTGAAACTGCATCAGTCTCAGCATGATTATATGATTTAAAGTTATTCCTGAAAGAGCTGTGTTTCTGCGATTACTCCCAGCGGAAAGCATTTTTAAAAATACTTTATGCCTGTTTTTCATATTGAACAAGCAGCGAAAATCACAGGTGCTTGAGGAGCTGTCCAGTACAGGAGGACAGCTTCTTTTTATTGTGAGCGAAGAGAGAAAGCAGCCTCCTTTATGGTGATTAATGACGCGGGGATGTTGATTAATGCTTTTTGAAAGAGAGCTTATAATGATTAAAAGCTGTTTATAAAGATTAATAAACCCACTAATGATTAAAGATACGTCTATAATGATTAATCGACCTCCGCTAAAGTGAATACAGCCCTCTATAATGATTGAAAAGTCCGGTCCGGCTGGCCAGCCCGCTGCTAAGAAACCTTCCAACGAACAATTATGAACGAAATATATTATTTAGTTCAATTATATAAGCTAAATAACTTCATTAACTGAACGATTTAATATATAATCGTTTATAATAAGTATTTTCTAAGAAGGGAGAACAGAAATGATCACTCGGTTTTCCACGACTGAAAAGGTGAGCCTGCATGACGTTGGGGGCAAAGGAATGAATCTCGTCCAGATGACTCAAGCAGGACTGGCGGTTCCTGACGGATTCATTGTATCGACAAAAGCGTACGATCATTTTATTGAAGAAAACAAATTACAGGGTAAGATTGCCGATCTGGTTGAAGGCGTGTCGGCAGATGACATGAACGCCTTGGAAAAAGTATCAGACGAAATTAAACAGCTTATCATCAAGGCGTCTTTTCCCAAGGAAGTACGCTCCCAAATTGTTAAGGCGTACGATACGTTGGACGTCCCATTAACAGCTGTCCGTTCCTCTGCCACAGCGGAGGACTTACCGGAGATGTCTTTTGCAGGGCAGCATAACAGTTATTTAAATGTCCGTGGAGAAAATAATCTTCTGTCAGCTGTCCAAAAGTGCTGGGCATCACTGTGGAATGCACGGGCTGTTTCATACAGAATGAGGCATGGTGTTTCGCAGCAGTTTAAATCACTCTCTCTTGCGGTCGTCGTGCAGACGATGGTTCCGAGTGACTGTGCGGGAGTGCTGTTTACAGTCAATCCGATAAACAACCGGCGTGATCAGCTGTACATTAATTCTTCCTGGGGGATGGGAGAGGCGGTAGTTTCCGGAATAGTCACCCCGGATGAATTCGTACTCGACAAAAAAACAGGGGAGTTACTCACTTCCGTAGTTGCAAAAAAAGAAACACAAATTATCAGATCAGACGGCAGTAATGTAAGAACAGCTGTCCCGCCGGAGCTTCAGCAGAAAGAAAGTCTGAATCCGGAAGATCTGAAGCAGTTGTTTAATATGGCTCAGGCAGTTGATACGTATTACGGGGAGCCTATGGACACAGAATGGGTGATGAGCGGGGGGAAGGCGTACATTGTGCAGGCGAGACCTGTCACGGGCCTTCATCCTATGCCGGTTAAAAATGACGATATTGAGAAGCGTGGGCTGCGTTTATACTTTTCCTTTACCCGGGTGGCGCAGGGAATCAGTGAGCCCTTCACACCGATGGGGCTGGAAATTCAGGGGCTGGAAATGTGGGCAGCATTAAAAGCAGTTGGTATAAACGCGGAGAAACGGCCCCGGGGATTTAAAACTGCTGCCGGCAGAATCTACTGGGACTTTACCGAACTCATAAGAAAGCCGAAACGTGCTCGGAAAATAGCTGAAAATATTAGTAATAAAGATCCAGTTGCAGGAAAAGTGCTGATGGAATTCGTGGATCGAAATAAGAGCGAGCTTACTTCAAAGAAAAGTAAACTGCCGCTTCCTCTTAAATCCCTTCTGCCAGCAGGACGGTTTGCAGCAAGAGCAGCAGGGGCGTTCATACAGCCGCAGCATGCAGAAAGACGAAGTATTTCCTTAGCGGAAAACCATTTGAAAACAATGAATCGAAAAAAGCTGACAAGAGAAACTCCAGCCGAAAAAATAGAGCTCATTGAAGAAATTATGGAACGTGGGATGAAAGTAATCATACATCAATGCGCTTATTTTATCCCGGCATTTAAAGCGGATCAGCGGGGAAGAAAACGATTAAGAAAATGGATGGGAAGTGAAGCTTATTTAGACCCCGTCATTCAAGGTCTCCCAAACAGTCCTACTTCTGCCATGGGATTTCGGCTCATGGAAATAGCTTACGAACTCAAACAGAATGGGGAACACCTCAGCAAGACTCACCCTTTTGTTATTCAGTTTTTAAAAAATTACGGGCACCGCTCGAATGTCGAACTGGACGTCGGGCATCCGAACTGGAGAGAAAAACCGGACTATATTATGAATCTGCTTGAGACATATATGGAAATGGAAGAAGAGACTCTTTCAGCTAAAATAAGCAGACATCATAACAGTGCAGACGAGGCTGTATCCTCGACTGTCAGAAAAGTGAAAGAGAAAAAGGGGAGCCGGGCCGCGAAACAAATGGAAAAAGACTGCCGGTATTTACGTCAAACTCTTGGTCTGCGTGAAAGACCCAAGTTTGATTTAATCCGCTCGTTTGCCCTGATCCGTCAACTTCTGCAGGAAATCGGTGAGGAGCTCGTCGAAAGGAAATTTATTCAGGAAGTCGACGACGTCTTTTATTTGGAACTGGCAGAAGTAAAAGAACCTTCAGCTCCTCTGCTTGAACTGGTGGAAGAACGCAAGAAAACTTTTCATGAACAGAAGAAACTAAAAACCGTACCTCGGTTTATGACCAATACAGGTGAATGCCTGTATGAGAGCGCTTATTCAAGCAGTGAAGATGGACTGCATGGCATTCCTGTTTCTTCAGGGGAATACACCGGCACTGTCCGTGTCGTCCACGACCCGGCTGACGCTAAGTTAAAAGAAGGGGAAATCCTCGTAACGCACAGTACAGATCCGAGCTGGACCCCTTTATTTCTTACTGCGGGAGCTTTAATTATGGAAACAGGCGGTACTGCTTCCCACGGAGGGATCGTTGCGAGGGAATACGGACTTCCGGCCGTAAGTGGAATTGAGCGGGTAAGTGAAAAATTAAAAACCGGGGATAAGGTAACGATTAACGGAAACTCCGGGCAGGTTTTGCTGCTTGAAGAAACAGAAGGCGTATAAATGTATAATCAGGCCTCCTGTTTGAGGATATAAAAATTATCTTAAATTACTAGTGTTTCCCGGGTCCTGCAGTCCCGTTTCTCAGCTTCAACCTGTGATATTATGAAAGCAGCTCATGCTGAAATGGATGAAAACGAACGAAAGATGACGAGAAGAAAGCAGCGGGAGGTTGCCGGAAATGCCGAAGGATGCTATTCGAAAATCAAAAAAACGTGAAGAAATTTTAGCTGCCGCAGAAACATTATTTCTCAGTAAAGGCGTGCGTTCTATTACGGTGGAAGAAATAACGCGTGAAGCTGAAGTCAGTAAAGCGACATATTATAAATATTTTTCAGATAAGCAGGACCTGATCAAACATGTTCTTGAAAAATTATTTAAGAAAAATCTACACAAACTGGAGAATATCGTGGAAATCGGAAAACGGGATAAACTCACCTATGAATCTTTTATGAGTGTCTTTGACCTGGATGAGTACGAAGAAATATTTCAATCGGACTTTATTAAAGAACTGCAGACAGACTATCCGGAAATGGTCGCTCTTTATACGCAGTGGGTTATGGAGAGGCGCCTGCCCAAATATCAGGAATTAATGCGCATGGCTAAGGTGGACGGACTGATTAGAATGGATATTGATACAGACTTTTTGATTCAGTATACCGTAGCCATGCGGCAGGCGATGATAAATTCACTTCAGGGGTCTCCTTATTACGATAAGAAAATTGACCTGAAAGAGTTTTTGAGGCAGTTTTATGATTTATATTTGAATGGCGTCGTCAACAAGTAAGTCAATTGGAAGCTGTATAAGACATGGAGGATTACGGAGCGGTAAAGGCCGGGTGCCACTCGGCTGAGCGGAGGAGTGGAACAATTATCAGAGGCAGTCCCGATCGGAAAGCCTCCCCATGGAACCGGAGCCGGACTATAAAAGAAACGGAGTGGGCAGAAATCAGTAATAAAACAAAAACGTCTTACGGCGGAAAACTGTAGCATGTTTGTCTATATTGGCGTGCTGCTGCCTTTTATCATTTCTCCTGGTGCGAGTTACGCTCTTACTATCGCTGCGGTAGAAAAAAAGGGGTTTATTGGAACGAGGGATGTGATTGTCGGAACCGTCCTTGGAATAGCTGTCCATGCCCTTTTTGCTGCCGCAGGAATTTCAACTTTAGTAATGGAAGTTCCTTACTTTACTCATTTTATTAAAATTTTTGGCTCCATCATGTTAATTTATTTAGGCTTTACGATCTTATTAAGCCTTTTAACGCCAAGGAGCGCTGAAAAGCATAGCATATCGGTGAAAAAAGTGTTTATGTTTAATCTGCTCAATATTAAACCAGTACTGCTTTACTTGACTGTAATTCCATCTTTCATTCAGGAGTATGAAAATACCGGTATTTATATGCATTACATTTATTTCGGCACCGCTCATATATTACTTCAAACGGCCTGGCTGCTTGTTTTAGGATACATCGTATCCGTGATGACTCATCAAAAGCTGCGGTGGATTATTAAATTAATATCATTAACAGGAAGTTTGTTCCTGATAGTTTTGGGTGGTATGAACTTAATAAATTTTATAAGATGAGGGGTGGAATTTACCGTAGGCAGCATGTGCTCCACCCCCGGCTGTGTGACGCCCTAATGCGTTAAAACTGGAGCGTTTCCGCTGTTTTCTGCACGATACATACTGGTGAATCCAGCCGGAAATCTTTAATCAGCACCCAAAGAGGAGGAAATACACGATGCATAAAAAAGAAGAGGAGATGCGGCAGGTCATCGAAGAGGCCTTGGAGATTGACGGCCAGTCCGGTTATTCAGTACTCGATAACTATATAAAAGGTAAATCCATCGTCCTGCTCGGAGAAAGTTCCCACGGGATGTCGGAATACTTTACGGATAAAATCGGGCTGATACGCTACCTTCATGAAAAACATGGCTTTAACGTGCTGGCTCTTGAAAACAGTTTTATGGAAACGGCGCTGTCCGAGCCTTTTTACAAAGACAAATCAATACAGGAACGGCTTCAGGACTGCTTTTTGGATATTTACCATACGAAAGAAATGCAGCCGCTGTTTACCGAAGCATGGACGGAGTCTTTAACCGTTGCAGGGATCGACCCCCAGCCGGCGTACACCCCACTGTCTGAAATGCTGAGGGACTGGATGGAAACATCTGTGGACGAAGAAACCGCTGAAGCGTTTCACCACTGCGAAAAATTATTTTTTGAAATTGATGACGTCATCCGCCAGAGTGGGAGAGCCTCGAAGCAGCTGAAAGACCGGATGGGGCAGGTCGCTGAAAGATACGAAGTAATGCAGAAGCTGGTGGAAAAGCAGAAAGATCAAATTGAAAAGGAAAATCTCCCCGAGATGTATACACTTCTGTCCCGTGGCATCGAGAACCGTATCCACTGGCTGCGTCTGAGTCAAAAGAAGGCTCTCAGTTCCGGAGTGGACCGAAGTTTTCGAATGTTTGAAAATCTGAAGTGGCTGAAAGAAACACACAAGCCGGGAGCGAAAATCATCGTCTGGGCCCATAACTTTCATGTGCGGAAAAATCAGCCCGCCGCCGCAAAACTGCTCGGTGTGAAATCCCTCGGTCACTGGGTGGAGGAACATTATGGAAAGGAGAGTTTGACCGTTGGCTATTATGCCGGAAGCGGAACGTATGCCTCCCAGCTGAGAGAAGAAAAAACAGTGAAAATTCCTGGTGGCAGGCACATGGAAGCAGCTCTTATGAAAAAGGGAGGAGAAAAGCTTTTCCTGCCGGTTCGAAAAGATGAAACTTCTTCATGGCAGCGGACAAAGTGGCGCTTTCTGGAGTCGGGTATAACCGGGCTCGGCCCGGAAACATTGAAGCCGGAAAGTGCGTACGACGCGCTGATGTTTATCAGGCATGTTCAGGCTCCCGATTATTTTGAACAGTAAAAAGAGCGGCGGGAGTTTGAACTGTCAGGGTATGAGCATGCGGTGCTGTCACAAGAGGATATTAGACGCCTGACTTATCAAAGAAAGACATATTGTCTCTTTGAACGTATCGGGGAAATTTATAGATCACCCGGTACAGTGAAACAAGCAATGAACTTTAATTGCAGCCAAAAGCCCCCAATCCGGTTCGGGGCTTTTTTTAATATTTATGTTAAAAGCGGGATTGTTTCCGGCAGGTGAGAAGTACTGCTCCGATGCAGACAGTTAGTACACCGGCAGCTGTCAACAAGCCTCCTTTCCAGTTCAAAGGGATGTCCCGGCTTCCTTCCGGCAGGAGAGGAGCTTCTCCTTTGTAGTATTTGTACAGCTCATCAAGCACCGGAGTAGGTACTGCCCCGGGTCGGACTAACGCAAAATATTCGTCGGTAATATGCTTCAATTCATCAGGAGCCGCCTCCAGGTGGCCGAATGAAACCTGAACAACTTGAAGTTTTACAACCTTTTTTAAATAGAATACTAAAAGAGGTTCAGGGAGCCATTCCAGCATGTGGGAGACAGAAGTCGGAGTCATTTTGACATTAACGGCACGTAAAGCACGAAGAGCTTCCCTTATTCCTCTGATCGTTAAGACCCGTGCGTCCCGCGTATTGGCATAACGGTTTAAATCCGTACCGGCAGCGTAGACAGCCGGAGGAAAAGCGGGGGCGACAAACGCCGCGTGGCATTTCAGCCAGTCATCCATATCCTTTCGTATCTGTACACGGTACCCGCTCATTGATTCGAGAATGTCTGCAGTTTCGCACGTTCTTTCCGTAACAGACCCATCAGGTTCCCCGATTGGAATTGTCCATTTCTTTTTTTCGTTCACAGGCAGCATCCGCATCACGTGGCCTTTCCGGTGCCCTCCCGGAAGCGGGAAACCGATCATCACACGGCTTTTCCCGAGAGCCTTTGTTAACCTCTCCGGTCCTTCCGCATTATTCATCATAAATAAATAAGTCGGAATGTTTTTATTAGCAGCAAGA
>PWLM01000152.1 GCA_003560495.1 Bacillus sp. (in: firmicutes)
CAGAATAAAGGACCTCAAAATAATAAACGGGGCCGTAAAGGCGGAGGCGGTCCAAAACCGCAGAAACCGAAAGCGGCTACACCGGAACATGTAAAATATGAGCTTCCTATTACGGTCGGGGCTTTTGCTGAAAAGCTTAACAAGGAACCATCCGAAATCATTAAAAAATTAATGGGGCTCGGAGTTATGGCGACGATCAATCAGGAGCTTGACAAAGACACGGTGGAGCTGCTTGGTGAGGAATTTGGTGTAGAAGTGGAAGAAGAAATTATCATTGACGAATCCGAATTTGAAAATATTATGGAAGAGGACGACCCGGCAGATCTTGTAGAGCGCTCTCCGGTTGTTACTATTATGGGGCATGTAGACCACGGTAAAACAACTCTTCTTGACGGAATCCGGCATACGAAAGTAACTGCGGGTGAAGCAGGTGGTATTACACAGCATATCGGGGCTTATCAAGTGGAAGAAAATGGAAAGAAGATCACTTTCCTCGATACTCCGGGACACGCAGCATTTACAACAATGCGTGCGCGCGGTGCCCAGGTAACTGACATTACTATTCTGGTAGTGGCAGCAGACGATGGTGTTATGCCTCAGACTGTGGAAGCTATTAATCACGCCAAAGCCGCAGAAGTTCCTATTATTGTAGCGGTAAATAAAATTGACAAAGAAGGTTCCAATCCTGATAGGGTCATGCAGGAACTTACTGAACATGGCCTAGTGGCAGAAGCCTGGGGCGGCGAAACAATTTTCGTTAACGTATCAGCTATCCAGGGTGAAGGGATAGATGAGCTGCTCGAAATGATTCTGCTTGTTTCTGAAGTCGAGGAGCTGAAGGCCAACCCTAATAAGGAGGCTTTCGGAACAGTAGTGGAGGCCGAACTCGACCGTGGACGCGGGCCGGTGGCTACGCTGCTCGTTCAGGCAGGAACATTAAATGTTGGCGATCCTATCGTTGTCGGTAATGCTTTCGGTAAAGTACGTGCCATGGTGAATGATTTAGGCCGCCGCGTTAAAAGTGCAGGACCTTCCACGCCGGTGGAAATTACGGGTCTCAATAATGTTCCGCAGGCCGGGGATCAGTTCAAAGTGTTCAAAGACGAGAAAAAAGCCCGTCAGATTGGTGAAGCCCGTGCTGTGAAGCATAAAGAAGCGACGAGGAAGGAAAGCTCCAAAGTCAGCCTCGACGATCTGTTTGATCAGATCCAGCAGGGAGATATTAAGGATATTAATATCATTGTTAAAGCAGATGTGCAGGGATCCGCAGAAGCAATGAAAGGATCTCTCGAAAAAATCGAAGTAGAAGGTGTGAAAGTAAACATCATTCACACTGGTGTAGGTGCTATTGCAGAATCTGATATTATTCTTGCTGCAGCCTCCAATGCCATCGTTATCGGCTTCAATGTTCGTCCGGATGTAAATGCTAAACGGACAGCAGAAGCAGAAAAAGTTGATGTGCGTCTTCACCGTGTCATCTATGATGCAATTGAAGAAATAGAAGCGGCAATGAAGGGAATGCTTGATCCGGTTTATGAAGAAAAAGTGATTGGGCAGGCTGAGGTGCGCCACTTGTTTAAAGTGTCACGCATTGGTACGATTGCCGGCTCCTATGTAACAGACGGGAAAATCACCCGTGATTCTTCCGTACGTGTTATTCGTGAAGGAGTCGTCGTCTTTGAAGGGAAATTAAAAGACTTAAAACGCTTTAAGGATGATGTGAAAGAAGTGGCTAAAAACTACGAATGTGGAATTACGCTGGAAAACTTCAACGATGTGAAGGAAGGCGACACAATCGAAGCTTATATTATGGAAGAAATTAAGCGGTGACCATAGGCGTTCTCACTTTAGAGGCGGTCATTTATGATGCCGGCTCTCTCAAGGAAAAGCGTTCTGTAACTAAAAGTGTAGCTGATAAAGTGAAACGGAAGTTTAATGTTTCCTTTTCAGAAATTGCTTATCAGAATGTTTGGCAGCGCGTGAAATGGGTAGCAGTAACAGTAAGCGGGGATCGTCGTACAGCGGAAAGAGAACTCCAGTCTCTGCTGGATTTCATCGACGGTTTCCCTGCACTGGATGTTTCCCTGACAGAATGGGAGTGGCTTTAGTAAAGCGACTATACAGGAGTGATTAGTATGAGTAACGTTCGGGCAAATCGTGTCGCAGAACAGTTGAAAAAAGAAGTTTCCGACATTATACAGCGGGAACTCAAAGATCCCCGGATCGGATTTATCACTATCACGGATGTTGATGTAACAGGAGATCTTCAACAGGCGAAAGTTTTTATAACTGTTTATGGAGAAGAAGAAGAAAGAAAGCAGACATTCGACGGTCTGGAAAAAGCTAAAGGTTTCATCCGTTCCGAAGCTGGGAAGCGGATTCAGCTTCGTAAAACTCCGGAAATTTCTTTTGAATTTGATGAAAGCATCGAACGCGGTAACCGTATCGAAACACTAATCCGCGAAATGAAAGAAAAAGAATAAATAATAGTGAGAGCTGTCCTGAATCCAGGACAGCTTTCTGTGTGATCGAGGATGAGCGGAAGAATGATCTTCCTGCTGTACTTTCAGGCGACCACTGCATGAAAAGCTATTCGGCGGTTTTCAGCAGGGGACGAAGCACGATCGTGCAGCATCTGCAGGAACTGAAAAAGCTTTTCGCTGAATAAAGTAACGTTTGATTACATACGTTAACCTGGTAAACAAATAACCTGTGCCATACGTTTCTGTAACAATTGGAAACTGTGTATGTCAGTCAGATAGATGGAGGGAATTTGATGAATACAACTGGTGGAATAGTACCTTTATGGAAACCAAGAGGAATGACTTCTTTTGAAGCAGTGAAGAGAATCAGATCCATATATGGAACCAAAAGGGCAGGCCACACGGGTACACTGGATCCTGACGTTGAAGGAGTACTGCCCGTCTGTCTCGAAAGAGCAACAAAACTAGTAGAATATTTAACAGCTGACAAAAAGGTGTATGAAGGGGAAGTAACAATAGGCTTTTCAACAGATACGGAAGATTCGGGCGGGAAAGTAATGAAAACTACGCCAATTCAGAAAAGCATATCAGAAGATGAAGCGGATGAGGTGCTCCGGGGGCTGACCGGACGAATAACACAGGTGCCACCGATGTATTCTGCAGTAAAGATAAAAGGGAAAAAGCTGTATGAGTACGCGAGAGAAGGCATCCAAATTGAAAGGCCTGAACGTGAAGTGACCATCTACAAATTGGAGCGGTTGTCTGCAGTGAAAAACGACGGAGAAACAGCTTCCTTTTCTTTCAGGGCGGAATGCAGTAAAGGTACTTATATACGCACGCTGGCAGTGGAAATAGGTTCCAGACTCGGGTATGAAGCACACATGTCTTCTTTAATCAGGACATCTTCCGGTTCTTTTCAAGGTGAGTCATGTGTTACACTGGAAGAACTGGAAAAGATGGATGATCCGGAAAAAGTATTAATTTCTGTTGAAAAGGCGGTAGAACACATTCCTTCTATTACCGTAGCACCGGAGGATGAGAAAAAAGTACTTCAGGGAGCTATTCTTTCTTTGCCGGACGTCCGAAAAATTGCAGATGCACCTTATTTCGGTCTGTATAATCGTAAGCACGAGCTGCTCGCTCTTTATAAAAAAGATGAAAAGCGGGCTGGAAAAATGAAGCCTGAAAAAATGATTCGTATAATGAACTGATAATTGAGGTGTCGCTTGTGGAAACAATCAAATTGGCTTATCCCGCAGTATCTGGTGACTACCCGGCGGCGTGTGCTGCTCTCGGTTTTTTCGACGGAGTACACCGGGGGCACAAAGATGTGATTGAAACAGCTGTAAGGATTGCAGAAAAAGATAATTTAACGCCGGCGGTCATGACTTTTTATCCACATCCTAAAGAAGTGCTACGCGGAATACCGGCAGAATACTTAACTACTCTTGAAGAAAAAAAGCAGCTGCTTGAAGACATGGGAGTGAAGATACTTTATCTTATACAATTTGATGAGAACTTCGCTTCCCTGTCGCCTCAGGAGTTCGTTGACGAGTTTATAATTAATTTAAATGTAAGGCACGTGGTAGCCGGTTTTGATTACTCCTACGGCCACAAAGGGAAAGGGAGTATGGAAGCGTTTCGTTTTCATTCAAGAAATCAGGTGGAAGCCACTACAGTTGCGAAATTTGCTGAGAACGAAGTGAAAATTAGTTCCACTGCTGTAAGAGAAGCTCTTAAAGCTGGCAATGTTGAGAAGGCTGCCCTGTATTTAGGAAGGTTCTATAAATCTTCCGGAAGAGTAATTACCGGAGAAAAACGCGGCAGGACGATAGGGTTTCCAACAGCTAATGTGGAACCCCCGCCGAAACTGCTGCTTCCTGCTCCCGGAGTATACACAGTGGCGGCAGAGATTGATGGGGAACGGTTTCCTGGTGTTGCAAATTTAGGATATAAACCAACTTTTCATGAAAATGGACATTCGCAGACATTGGAAGTTCATCTGTTTGATTTTGACAGTGACATTTATGGGAAAGAAATACAAGTTGAGTTTCTCGCACATATACGGAACGAAAAACGGTTCAATTCTGTTGAAGAGCTTATTGAACAAATTAATAAGGATGCTGAAACAGCAAGAAAATATTTTCAGAACAAGTAATCTGACCGGTTGCAAATCATAGAAATTTCATGTATATTAGGTGAAGTCGGAACCAATGCTTGGCTAGACGATTCACCAACGTCAGCTGGGCACTTGGCGATTATTTTTAAATTTTTAGGAGGTGAACTGGATGGCACTTACTCAAGAGCGTAAAAATGAACTCATCAGTGAGTTTAAAACGCACGAAAATGACACTGGATCCCCGGAGGTTCAGGTAGCTATCCTTACAGAGCAGATCAACACATTAAACGAGCACCTGCGTACTCACAAGAAAGATCACCACTCTCGACGTGGTCTTTTGAAAATGGTAGGTCAGCGCCGTAATCTTCTTACGTACCTGCGTAAAAAAGATGTAACGCGCTACCGTACACTTGTGGACAAGCTGGGTCTTCGTCGATAAGGTACTGAAGCGGGAGACTTACTCCCGCTTTTTTTTATGCATACATATATACTGCTGTTCTTTTCTTCCTGGAGCATTTTTGATATGATAAATTAGGATGTGAACAGAAGAGACGCAGCTATTTCAGGCGTTTACATATGGCATAATTTATGCTGAATATGAACAGCCGGCAGAGGCACATGGAAACAGAACCGCATCCGGCCGACTGCCGGGTGAAGATGCAGGATGAGAGGAGCAATTTAAAAATGTCAACTGAATCAAAGATTTTTTCTACTGAGTGGGCAGGCCGGAAACTTTCGGTCGAAATTGGTAAATATGCAAAGCAGGCAAATGGAGCAGTCATGGTAAGGTACGGAGATACGACGGTACTTTCCACTGCTACTGCGTCGAAAGAGCCTAAAGATCTTCCTTTCTTCCCGCTGACTGTCAACTACGAAGAAAGACTTTATGCCGCAGGTAAAATACCGGGTGGTTTTATTAAGCGGGAAGGACGTCCGAGTGATCATGCTGTTTTAACGAGCCGTCTGATCGACCGACCGATACGGCCTCTTTTCCCGGATGGCTTCCGAAACGACCTTCAGGTTATCAGTATGGTAATGAGTAACGACCAGAACTGTTCTCCCGAGATGGCTGCGATGCTTGGGTCATCGCTTGCTGTGAGTGTATCCGATGTACCATTTGATGGTCCGATTGCCGGTGTCACGGTAGGCCGTATTGATGGGGAATTCATGATCAATCCGAGTACGGACGATATGGAAAAAAGTGATATTGAATTAATCGTAGCCGGTACAAAGGATGCTATTAATATGGTGGAAGCGGGAGCTGAGGAAGTTCCTGAAGATGTAATGCTTGAAGCTATCCTTTATGGTCATGAAGAGATTAAAAGACTCGTGGAATTTCAGGAAAAAATTATTGAAGAAGTCGGCAAGACAAAAATGGAAGTTCAGCTCGTTAAAATTGATGAAACTCTTGAAGAAGAAGTTCGCAGCTTCACAGGCAGCAGACTGACGGAAGCTGCTACAGTGATCGAAAAACAGGCCCGTGAAACTGCAATTCAGGAAGTATTTGACGACGCTCTGGAGCACTTCGCTTCAGAAGAGGACACAGAAGACCGTTCGAAAGAGGTAAAGGAAGTTCTTAATAAGCTTCTGAAAGAAACAGTACGTAAGCTTATAACGAAAGAAGGCCTCCGTCCAGATGGAAGAAAAGTTGATGAAATCCGTCCTCTTGCTTCTGAAATTGATATACTGCAGCGCACTCACGGGTCAGGGCTGTTTACGCGCGGTCAGACCCAGGCCCTGAGCGTTTGTACGCTCGGCCCTCTCGGCGATATGCAGGTACTTGACGGTTTAGGAATTGAAGAATCTAAAAGATTTATGCATCATTATAATTTCCCTCTTTTCAGCGTGGGGGAAACGGGTCCTATCAGAGGGCCGGGAAGAAGAGAGATCGGTCACGGAGCTCTTGGGGAACGTGCTCTGGAAAAATCGATCCCTTCAGAAAAAGACTTTCCTTATACTATCCGTCTTGTATCAGAAGTGCTTGAATCCAACGGCTCTACTTCGCAGGCGAGTATTTGTGCCAGCACACTTGCAATGATGGCAGCCGGAGTTCCGCTTAAAGCGCCGGTAGCCGGTATTGCAATGGGACTGGTCAAACATGAAGAAGACGTAGCAGTACTCACTGATATTCAGGGGATGGAAGACGCTCTTGGCGACATGGACTTTAAGGTGGCCGGAACAAAAGACGGGGTCACTGCTCTGCAGATGGACATTAAGATTGAAGGGATCGATAAGCAGGTGCTCGAAGAAGCTCTTTCCCAGGCAAAAAGAGGCCGCCTTGCTATTCTTAAAAATATGCTGGATGCTATTCCGGAAGCCCGTTCGGAGCTGAGTGAATATGCTCCTAAAATCATGATGATGTCTATTAATCCAGACAAAATCCGGGACGTTATCGGTCCGAGTGGAAAAACAATCAACCAGATTATCGATGAAACAGGAGTTAAAATTGATATCGAACAGGATGGTACTGTTTATATCGCTTCTTCAGACGCCGAGGCAAATGAACAAGCCAAAAAGCGTGTTGAAGACCTGGTCAGAGACGTGGAAGTCGGACAGACTTATCTCGGGAAAGTAAAAAGGATTGAAAAGTTCGGGGCTTTTGTAGAGCTTTTCAAAGGGAAAGATGGACTCGTTCATATCTCTCAACTTGCTAATGAAAGAGTTAACAAAGTAGAAGACGTTGTAGCAATAGGAGACGAAGTACTCGTGAAAGTAACAGAAATTGATAACCAGGGTCGTGTAAATCTTTCGAGAAAAGTAATGCTCGATAAATAAACGTATATTTCCGCCAGAAGCTGATACTTCTGGCGGTTTTTTAAAACCGGCCTTACGAAAAAAAGCCGCAGTTTAGTGGAGGAATTGAAAATGAAACGTTTTGTACTGGATAATGGAGTAAGGGTGGTCCTGGAACCTAACAGCACTGTTCGTTCAGTGGCACTTGGTATATGGATCAATACAGGCTCCCGTTATGAAAAAGCTGAGGAAAACGGAATGGCTCACTTTATTGAGCACATGTTCTTTAAAGGAACCAAAAAGCGAAGTGCCAAAGAGATAGCTGAAGCTTTTGATTCAGTGGGTGGCTATGTTAACGCAATGACATCAAAGGAATATACGTCCTATTACGCTAAAGTACTGGATACTCACGCGGAAACAGCTCTGGATATTCTTGCGGACATGTTCTTTAATTCCGAATTTAAAAAAGAGGAAATGCGTAAAGAAAAGCAAGTAGTGCTTGAAGAAATTTATATGTATGAAGATGCTCCTGACGATCTTGTACATGAACTTCTTGCTGAAGCAGCCTACGGAAGCGATCCCCTCGCTTCTCCAATACTTGGAACAGAAGAAACATTGAACAGCTTTACAAAAGAAAAGCTGCACCAGTTCATGAAAGAGCATTATGGGGCGGATCAGGTAGTTATTTCTGCAGCCGGCAACATCGACGAATCATTTGTGGAATCAGTCGAATCCTATTTCGGACACCTGGAAAAAGGCCGTGCATTTGAGAACCAGCCGAAGCCGGTATTCAGAAGTGGACAGACTGTACGCAAAAAACAGACAGAGCAGGCTCATTTTTGTCTTGGGTATGAAGGGTACGCCCTGGGAGACGAAAAAATGTATGCTCTCGTACTCATGAATAATGTTTTAGGAGGCAACATGAGCAGCCGGCTCTTTCAGGAAGTCCGAGAAAACAAAGGGCTCGCCTATGCTATTTTCTCCTATCACGAAGCATTTCGTGATACGGGGATATTAACTGTCTACGCCGGGACTCAGGAAAAATATCTGGATGAAGTTTACGATATTACAGCCGCTGCCATTTATGATATCTCCCGTAATGGAATAACCGATAAAGAACTGCGGAATGCAAAAGAGCAGTTGAAAGGAAGTCTCCTGTTAAGCCTGGAAAACACAAACAGCCATATGAGCAGGAATGCAAAAAATGAACTGCTGAAAGATCATCGTTCGATTGATGAAGTTGTGGAAAAAATTGAGGCAGTCTCCATGGAAAAAATAAAAGAAGTAAGCCGGGATCTTCTCTCGAAAGAACCGGCAGTTTCCCTCGTCAGTACAAGCGGAATTCTGCCAGTCTCCCTTAGAAATACAACGGGCGAGTTAGAAAAGCGGTGATGACAGCCTCATATCCTGATTTATCAGGGTTAACAGAAGGTGCAATTGCAAGCTTCAATTGTTACAATTAATGCTGTGTGATGATAGACAAATATTCGGAAGGGGTACGTTAGATATGACAAAAACTTTTAATGTAGCAGTACTTGGAGCAACCGGAGCTGTAGGGGAACAGATGCTGAAAACACTGGAGCGTCTGGATTTTCCTATAGCCTCCCTAAAACTTCTTTCTTCTAAACGTTCTGCCGGTAAAAAAATTAAATTCAAGGGAGAAGAAATTACAGTGGAAGAAGCGAAACCTGAATCTTTTGAAGGCATTCAGCTCGCTCTGTTTTCCGCAGGTGGATCCATCTCCAAAGCGCTGGCACCGGAAGCGGTTAAGCGTGGAGCGATAGTAGTAGATAATACCAGTGCCTTCAGAATGGATGAGGAAGTTCCTCTCGTTGTTCCGGAAGTTAACGAGCACGCGCTTCAAAATCATAAAGGCATTATTGCCAATCCGAACTGCTCTACCATTCAAATGGTTGCTGCACTGGAGCCTGTCCGAGAGAAATTCGGGCTTAAAAAACTAATTGTTTCCACTTATCAGGCTGTATCGGGGGCTGGATCCGAAGCTGTCGATGAAATGTATGAGCAGTCGCGTCAGATTATGGACAATGAAGAAATCGATCCAAAAGTCCTTCCGGTGTCGGGTGACAAAAAACATTACCAGATAGCCTTTAATGCTGTTCCACAAATTGATGTATTTACAGATAATGGATTTACTTTTGAAGAGATGAAGATGATTAACGAAACAAAGAAAATCATGGAGGACAGCAGTATTAATGTTGCTGCCACATGTGTCAGACTGCCGGTGGAAACGGGGCATTCAGAATCTGTTTATATAGAAGTGGAAAAAGGTGGACTTGACGTTTCCAAGCTGCAGGAATTGATGAATGAGGCGCCGGGAATCACGCTTCAGGACGATCCGTCCCAGCAGATTTATCCGCTCGCAGCTGATTCCAAAGGAAAAGACGATATATTCGTAGGTAGAATCCGGCAGGATCTGGATGAGAAAAATGGCTTTCACATGTGGATCGTATCCGATAACCTGCTGAAAGGTGCAGCACTGAATTCCGTACAGATTGCTTTTTCTCTCGTGAATACAGGTCTGCTAAAATAACCTGAAAGCTGAAGGTGACTGATGATGAAGATCATTGTGCAGAAATTTGGAGGTACTTCCCTTCAGACTGAAGAAAGCCGGGACCGTTGTGCCGAGCATGTAGCCTCGGCGCTCCGGGAAGGTTACAAAGTAGTGGTCGTAGTGTCTGCTATGGGTCGCTCGGGAGACCCATACGCGACCGACTCCCTGCTGGAAATTGCCGGGGGCAATCCCCCTGATGTTTCCCCGAAAGAGCAGGATATGCTGATGGCCTGTGGAGAAACCATTTCAGCCGTGGTGTTTTCTTCCATACTACAGAAAAAAGGGATTAAATCGGAGGCTGTAACAGGTGCTGAAGCAGGATTCCGCTTATCGGAAAACTTTGGGGATGCACGTATCCGGGAGATGAAAACTGATCATCTGGAAGAATTACTGGAAAACGTGGATGTTGCAGTGGTAACCGGATTCCAGGGGCAGACTCCTAAAGGTCATACGGCAACACTTGGACGCGGAGGATCGGATACGTCTGCGACGGCGCTCGGAGCCGCCCTTGAAGCTTCCTGCGTCGATATTTTTACTGACGTAAACGGAATCATGACTGCAGATCCGCGTGTCGTAAAAAATGCTAAATCGCTGAGCGTCATTACATATGGAGAAGTCAGCAATATGGCTTATCAGGGGGCAAAAGTTATCCATCCACGGGCTGTCGAAGTTGCTATGCAGGCAGATGTCCCTATACGTATACGTTCTGCCTATGAGGAGGGGGAAGGTACATTGATTACTTCCAGTACTTCCAGTATACGGGGGAGGGACCTTGAAGAGAGGCCTGTAACAGCAGTGACGCACGTAAGTGATGTCATTCAGCTGAAAATCAACAATCCTGAGGATCCATCCCGTGTATTTGAATGCATGGCAGAGGAAAATATTTCTGTGGATTTTATTTCCATACATCCTGAATTTATTACTTTTACCGTTCCTTCCCATATCAGGATTAAGGCGGAAGACTCTTTACAATCAGAAGGCTATCACGTAACATGGACTGATCAATGTGCGAAAGTAGCAGCCGTTGGTGCAGGAATGAGCGGGGTACCGGGCATTGCCGCGCGAATCGTAAAAGCGTTGAAAGATAAAAATATACCGATTATGCAGTCGGCAGATTCCCATACAACCATCTGGGTTCTCGTGAAAGAGAAGCATATGCTGAATGCTGTAAATGCCCTGCATGATGCGTTTCTGCACGAATTGTGCCCGTAAAAGGAGGAAGAAGTATGAATTTAGGAAATGTAGTTACAGCGATGGTCACACCTTTTAACAAAGAAGGCAGGGTGGATAATGCCAAGCTGAAAGAACTTATGGATGTACTGATTTCCCGTGGAACTGAAGCAGTAGTTGTCGGTGGTACCACCGGGGAGTCGGCAACATTGAGCATGGAAGAAAAAGCAGCTCTCTATAAAGCTTCTGTCGAAGCCAGTGGAGGCAGAATTCCCGTTATAGCTGGTACGGGAATGAATGATACCCATGCTACGGCGGAGCTTTCCCTCCAGGCGCAGAGAGATGGCGTGGATGGAATTATGCTGGTAGCACCTTACTATAATAAACCTTCCCAGCAGGGGCTTTATGAGCATTTTAAAACAATAGCTGAACAGCTTACGCTCCCGGTTATGCTTTACAACGTTCCGGGACGGACAATGGTAAACATGCTGCCGGAGACTACAATAGCTCTTTCTGAAGTGCCTAATATTACTGCTGTAAAGGAAGCGAGCGGCAATCTTGATCAAATAACAGCAGTTATTGCCAACACGCCGGCGGAGTTTAAAGTGTACTCCGGTGACGACAGTCTGACGCTCCCCGCTGTTGCTGTAGGTGCTGATGGCATTGTTTCGGTATCCAGTCACGTTATTGGTTCTGAAATGCAGGACATGATTCAGCTGTACCGATCCGGTCGTGTCGAAGAGGCAGCAAAGCTTCATCAGCGGCTTGTACCATTTATGCAGGCTATGTTTATCGCTCCGAGTCCTTCGCCGGTGAAAACAGCTCTTCACATGCAGGGTATTGATACGGGAGGAGTCCGTCTGCCTCTAATACCGCTTTCTCAGGCTGAACGTGAAATTGTTGAACACGCCATCAATGAAGCAGCCGAAATCTCCCGCTTTCCTTCATCCTGATGAAAGTATAATGAAGGCGTCATGACGTAAGGTCATGGCGTCTTTTCTATGGGGAGCAGCAGCTGGAGCAGGAAATATTTTATCTGGAGTGCTTGTAGTAGAAAACATACTTCATGTATACTTGTTTCGAGAGGCAGAGAACGGGCTTGAATATATAAAACAGGAGGAACAATCATTGTCAAATCAACAAACAGAAAAAATACGTATATTCGCTCTCGGCGGATTAGGAGAAACAGGAAAAAATCTTTACGTGGTTGAACTGGATGAAGATATTTTTATTCTCGACGCCGGGTGCATGCATCCCGAGGATGATATGCTCGGAGTAGATATCGTCATTCCGGATACGAGCTACCTTCTAGAAAATAAAGACCGGGTAAAAGCTATTATCCTTTCGCACGGGCACGAAGAACATATCGGAGCGGTGCCTTACCTGCTGCGGGATTTGAAAGCTCCGGTATATGGATCAAAGTTCACACTTGCACTTTTGAAAGATCAGTGTGATGAAATTAAACTGAAAAAACGGCCGAAATTTCACGAAGTCCATGCAGATTCCAAAATAAAAATTGCTAAAACTCCGGTCAGCTTCTTCCAGACTAATCACAGCATACCGGATTCGCTCGGAATTGTTATTCATACTTCGCAGGGACCAATCCTTTACACTGGAGATTTCAAATTTGATCAAAATCCGGTGGATGGAAAAACAATGGATATTGATAAACTTACTGAAATTGGTTCCAAAGGCGTTTTATGTCTTCTCTCGGACAGCAGTAACGCTGAAACCCCAGGTTATACCCCTTCGGAATCACTGGTGGCGGAAGGATTGAAAGAAGCTTTTCATGAAGCGCCTAAAGCAATTGTTGTATCAACTGTAGCTTCTGATATACATCGTATTCAGCAGGTTATAAAAGCTGCCGAAAATCAGGAAAGAAAAATTGCAGTTGTAGGCAAAGAAATCGAAAGAGCGACTTCCATTGCTCTCGATATGGGTTATTTAACAGACGAGAATGAAACGTTTATTAACAAAAAAGAAGTAAAGCAGAGCGCACGGGAAGATCTGGTTATACTGACGACCGGAAGCCAGGGAGAACCCGTAAGCGAACTCGCACGGATGGGTAAAGGCTCCCACCCGCTGTTTAAGCTTGAAAAGAAAGACCGAGTTGTAATATCAGCTATGCCGAATCCGGGGAATGAGAAACTTGTTTCTCAGCTGATCGACTCAATTTCCCGGACAGGCGCAGACGTTATTTATGGGAAGACTAAAAAAATTCATGTTTCCGGCCATGCAAGTCAGGAAGAATTGAAGCTGCTTCTTAACTTAGTCAAGCCTCAGCACTTTGTACCTGTTAGCGGGGAATTTCGTATGCAGTACGCTCACAAACAGCTTGCAGAATCGGTTCATGTGGAAAGGGACAACATTTACCTGCTGGAAAAAGGAGAGATTGTTGAGTTTTCCAAAAGAAAAGGAAAGCGCACAAATAAAATTCCGTCCGGTCACGTTCTTATCGATGGACTTGGCGTCGGGGATGTAGGCAACATCGTCCTGCGGGACCGCAGGCTCCTTTCTAAGGACGGCATTCTCGTAGTCGTAGTTACATTAAATAAAAAACACGATAAAATTCTCTCTGGCCCGGACATCATTTCAAGAGGATTTGTGTACGTAAGAGAATCTGAAAAGCTTATTAAAGAAGCTGAAGATCTAGTAACGAAATCTCTCGGAGAAGCGATGGAACAAAACCAGACAGAGTGGTCTCAGCTGAAAAGCCACGTACGGGACAAACTCAGCCGCTATTTATATGAAAAAACGAAACGCCGTCCAATGATTATGCCGATTATCATGGAAGCCTGATAAAATTTCCGTTGCGGAGATGTTCCCCATGCCCGAGCCGGCATGGAGGATATCTCCTTTTTATTTTTTTAGTACATGGCACAATGAAGAGCACTGGAGAAAAAACCTCAACAATGACGTTCAAGTCATAAGGGGAAATTAAGAAGATAACAATGAGTATAAGCTTCATAAGAAGCAGAGCTGCTTTTACATAGAGTGTCTGCGTGGTAAAATAATAAGAGGAAAAACAAACGTTCGTAAAGTAAAGCTGAAATAAAGGAGTGCTCACTTTGGCAGTGAAATCTACAAAAAAGAAAACAGGGCGTCCGGCCAGAAAGACGACAAAAAAACATCAACAGTGGAAACAGGCCCTCATAATAGAAGTTACCGGGCTCTTTCTGCTCATTATTTCAGTCGTGATACTTCTCGGATTGGGACCTGCAGGTGAAGCAGGAAGATCTGTTCTCCGTTTTATTTCAGGAAGTCTACACCCTGTTTTAAATGCAGGACTCGTTTTATTTTCACTGTTTTTTATGTGGAAAAGGAGGCTTCCAGAATTATTGACCAGAAGAGCTGCAGGAATTTTCGTGACTTCTTTAGGCTTAATGATGCTGTTCCATCTGCCTTTACATAATTATCTTCCCGACAGCAGTTTTCAGACTCCCTTTCAATACTATATAAACAATTTCGGGAATCCTCAGAGTGTTTCCGGAGGGATAATAGGGGCTGCTTTATTTCAGACGGCCTATCAGCTCATTGCCGCGGCCGGTGCTGTGCTACTCGGTATAGGTATTACGGCTTCGGGGCTGATTATATTAACAGGCAGGTCATTTGTAGAAATATTAAGGCAGAGCAGTGAAAAACAGAAACCATTCTGGAAAGGACTGCTGGATAAAACTACTGCTGTTTTTTCAAGATTTCAATCCGATATGAAAGAACGGTGGAAAAGCAGAAAAACAGAAGCAGTCAAGAATCCTTCACAAGAAGCAGAGCAAGACCCACAAGAAGCAAAGCAGAAAGAAAATGTTGAAGAGACAGAAAACAGGGAACCGGAAATATACGACTTTACAGCCAATGCCTACGACCAAATTGAAAAATCACCGGAACCCGCACCTACAGAGACTAACGTGGAATCCGTAACTACAGACGAAAGTAAAGAAGGGGCGTCACTTGTCGTTCAGGAACAGGAAAATGTGGATTATCAGCTTCCTTCACCGGAACTTCTGCAAACACCTGTCAAGCAGTCCCAGGCGAAAGAACATTCGCTTCTTTCCAAAAATGCCCGTAAGCTGGAAGAAACGCTCTCAAGCTTTGGTGTTTCCGCAAAAGTAACGAAAGTACATCTCGGACCTTCCGTGACAAAGTATGAAGTTTACCCTTCCACTGGTGTAAAAGTCAGTAAAATTGTAAATCTTACAGATGATCTGGCGCTGGCTCTTGCAGCTAAAGATATCAGAATGGAAGCTCCTATACCTGGGAAATCAGCTATTGGTATCGAAGTTCCGAATCAGGATGTTTCACTCGTGACGCTGAGGGAAGTACTTGAATCACCGGGGATGAAAACGAAACAGAACCCTCTGGCTATTGCGCTTGGACGCGATATATCAGGAGATGCAGTTATGGCAGAACTGAACAAAATGCCCCATCTTTTAGTTGCCGGAGCTACAGGAAGCGGGAAAAGTGTGTGTATTAACGGAATTATAGTGAGTATCCTGCTCCGGAGCAAGCCGCATGAAGTCAAACTGATGATGATTGATCCTAAAATGGTGGAGCTGAACGTTTATAACGGTATCCCCCATCTTCTGGCTCCTGTGGTTACGGAGCCTAAAAAAGCTGCCCAGGCCCTGAAAAAAGTTGTTAGTGAAATGGAACGGCGTTACGAACTGTTCGCTTCTACTGGCACCCGAAATATTGAAGGGTATAATCAGCATATCCTGAGGGAAAACGAAAACAGAAAAGAAGACCCTTATAACCCCCTCCCTTATATTGTCGTACTCGTTGATGAGCTTGCCGATCTTATGATGGTAGCCTCCGGAGAAGTGGAGGATGCTATAACAAGGCTGGCCCAAATGGCAAGAGCGGCAGGCATACATCTTATCATCGCGACACAGCGTCCATCGGTTGACGTTATTACCGGAGTAATCAAAGCTAATATTCCTTCGCGTATTGCATTTGGTGTCTCCAGCTCTACGGACTCCCGGACTATTCTGGACAGTAACGGAGCAGAAAAACTTCTTGGAAAAGGGGATATGCTGTTTATGCCGGTCGGTTCCAGCAAAGCTACCCGGATTCAGGGAGCCTTTCTCGGTGATGAAGAAGTCGAAAGTGTGGTTCGTCACTGCATTGAACAGCAGCAGGCCCAATATGCTGAAGACATGATACCTTCAGACATTCCAGACAAAGAAATGGGCGAGTCGGAAGATGAACTTTATACGGATGCAGTACAGCTTGTAACTAAAATGCAGACGGCTTCAGTGTCTCTCCTCCAGAGGAGGTTCCGTATCGGGTATTCCAGGGCCGCGAGGTTAATAGATGAAATGGAACAAAGGGGTGTAGTCGGTCCGTATGAAGGCAGCAAACCCCGGGAAGTACTGACTGCCCGTTCTGAAGAAACTTGACAGATGAAGAATTAGTGACAGGACCTTTTTCGTGGTAAAGTATAAAATAACAAATCAGACGGGCAGGGGGAAAACGGGATGATTAAATCAGATTCAAGACCTTTATATCTTCAAGTGATCGACAAAATAAAAGATGATATTGAAACAGGAAATTATGAAACAGGTGAGCGGCTTCCTTCAGAGTTTCAACTTTCTAAACAGCTCGGTGTAAGCCGGGCTACATTAAGGGAAGCTCTTCGTATGCTGGAAGATGAAAGTGTTGTAATCCGCCGCCATGGAGTCGGGACTTTTATCAATTCCCGGCCGCTGTTTTCTTCCGGTATCGAGGAGTTGTTCAGCGTTACAGACATGATCCGGCGGGGGAAAAAAGAACCCGGAACTATTTTTTTGTCTTCTTCAATAAATACCGCAGATGAAGAAGATAAACACAGGTTCCATAATGACGATATCAGTGAAGTGATAACGATCGAACGTGTCCGGACAGCAGACGATGAGCCTGTAGTGTACTGCCTCGATAAAATCCCGGGGCAGATTGTGACAGATTTTGTCCCTCATGAACATCAGTCCTTGTTTGACCAGCTTGAAAAAAAAGGGACAACTATCGCCTATGCTATGACTCAAATTGAGCCGATAGGCTATCATGATACTGTTTCGGAAATACTGGAATGCGGACCCGAAACAGCACTGCTCGTTCTGAAACAGATGCATTACGATGAAAATGAAGAACCTGTACTTTACTCAATAAACTATTTTCGTGCAGACAAGTTTAAATTTCACGTATTAAGAAAACGTGTATTTTAGCAGTGTCGACCGGGGAGAGGAACTGAGTTTTTCTACAGCCCTTGAAACCGAAAATAAATTTAAAGAATGCTCCAAGCACGGAGGGTAAAGACAGAAAAATTTATATTAAGAAAGGATGATCTGATTGGACAATGTAACTATTAATTCTATTCATACACATATTATGCCGGTCAAAACTTTTAAAACTACTACATTCGTACTGCAGGTTCGTACAAAGCTTTCGAAAGATACTGTCACCGAGCGGGCCCTCCTTCCTTCCGTGCTGGAAAGAGGCACGGAACATTTCCCGGGGAGACAGTACATCCAGGGGGCCCTTGAAGAATTGTACGGGGCTCACTTAACTGCCGATGTCGTAAAAAAAGGCGAACATCACGTAATTACTTTCCGGATTGAAGTCGCTAACGAAAAATTTCTGACAGATGATACTCCCCTTACCGGTCGGGCGGTACAGCTTCTCGCTTCTGTACTGCTTTACCCACTTATTGAACATGGAGGTTTTCCAACAGAGGCAGTGGAAGAAGAAAAAAGGTCCCACCGTCAGAAAATTGCCGGTATATACGATGATAAAATGAGATATGCAGGTATGAGGCTGAATGAGGAGATGTGCAGGGGAGAAGCTTATGCGCTGCCGATACTCGGGTTTGTAGAAGACCTGGATAAAATCACAGGGGCTTCTCTGTATGAAGTATATAAACAAACGCTCCGTGAAGCAGCTCTGGATTTATATGTTGTAGGAGACGTAGAAGAAGAAGAAATCAAGAATTTTGTTGAGCAGTACCTCCAGGTTAAAAACAATGACCCGGTTTCTTACAAAACAGAAAACACCAAAGGGTATGAAAAGCCTCCGAGTCTTGTAAAAGAAGAACAGCAGATTCAGCAGGCAAAGCTTCACATTGGGTACAGGACAGGAACAACGTTTGGTGATAAGGACTACTTTGCCCTTCAGGTATTCAACAGTCTGTTCGGGGGCTCGCCGCATTCGAAGCTGTTTGTGAATGTCCGGGAAAAAGCCAGTCTGGCTTATTACGCCGCTTCACGTGTAGAAAGTCATAAAGGGCTGCTTCTCGTACTTTCCGGCATTGAATCAGACAAATACAAAGACGCTGTAACAATTATAGATAAACAAATGGAAGACATGAAATCCGGGAATTTTACTGAAGAAGACATTTCCCAGACAAAAGCAGTGCTGAAAAATCAGATTCTGGAAACTATCGATGTGCCGAGAGGAAGAATTGAACTGGAGTATCATGGAGCAATAGCAGGCCGGAAGATCCGGGCGGAAGACTGGGTCAAAGAAATTGAGCAAGTGTCAAAAGAAGATATCGTCCGGGCGGCTTCCAAAATAATTAAAGATACTACGTACTTTCTGTACGGAAAGGGAGGGGATTAACGATGGAGCAGGTAGCATTCGATCAGCTTCAGGAAACTTTATTTAAAAAGAAACTTGCGAATGGGCTGGATGTATTTATTCTCCCTAAACCGGGATTTAATAAAACATATGCAACTTTCACAACAAAATACGGATCAGTAGACAACGAATTTGTACCTTTGGGTGAAAAGGAAAGTGTGAAGGTTCCTGACGGTATAGCCCATTTCCTTGAGCATAAAATGTTTGAGGATGAAAATGGAGATGTTTTTCAGGATTTCAGCAGGCAGGGCGCAAGTGCCAATGCTTTTACGAGCTTTACGAGAACTGCCTATTTATTTTCGAGTACCTCCCATGTAGAAACAAATCTGGAAACTTTGCTGAACTTTGTACAGTATCCGTATTTCACAGATGAAACAGTGGAAAAAGAAAAAGGAATAATTGAACAGGAAATCAGCATGTATGAAGATAATCCCGACTGGCAGAACTTTTTCGGTCTTCTGCAGGCTATGTATCAGAACCACCCTGTCAAGACAGATATAGCCGGGACAGCAGAGTCTATCGGCCGTATCACAAAAGATGATTTATATATGTGCTACAGGACATTCTATCATCCGGCAAATATGACAATGTTTATTGTTGGAAATGTAGAACCGGAAAAAGTGATGAACTTTATCGAACAGAATCAACAAGATAAAAACTTTCCGGAAGCCGAAAGTCCACAGCGCTTTTTGGCGGAGGAACCCGCCCAAGTTTCAGAAAAAATGAAAACTATTCCGATGCCTGTGAAAGTAGGAAAGACACTGGTAGGTATCAAGGAGTCAGAACCGGAAAAGCAGGGCAGGGAACTGCTGAAACATGAACTTTCTGTTCAGCTCCTTCTGGAAATGATGTTTGGTCAAAGTTCGAAAAATTATCAGGATCTTTTTTCTTCCGGCTTAATAGATGATTCTTTCAGCTTTGACTATACGGCTGAAAAAGGATTTGGTTTTACAGTAATTGGAGGAGATTCCAGTCATCCTGAATCACTGGCAGGAAAAGTTACTGCTTTAATCGAAGAGTTTAAAAAGCTGCCGTTTGATGAAGAGAGCTTTAGGAGAATCAGAAAAAAGAAAATTGGTTTTGTCCTCCGGGCAATGAATTCTCCGGAATATATCGCCAATCAGTTTACGAGATACTATTTTAACGAAATGCACCTGTTTGACGTAATCCCTGTGCTCGAAGAACTTACGCCCGAAAGTCTTCAGGCAACACTGATGGCTCATTTCGACACAGAAACGAGGCTTTCGGCATGTATAATAAAGCCGGAGGACAGTGAATAATGAAGCCCTGGGCTTTAATTACCGGAGCCACAGGAAGTATCGGACAAGCTGCAGCTTGTGCCCTTGCTGAAAAGTATAATTTGATTCTTCACTACTGTCACAATAAAGAAAAAGCGGTGAAGATTGAGGAGGGGCTTGCCTCAGCTACTAAAGTCACTCTTTTTCAGGCGGATTTTAAGGATCCTGAACTTACGGTGGAAGCACTGGCAAAGCTTCCGGATACTCCTGACCTTATCGTACACAGTGCAGGAGTATCCAGACCTATGCTGTTTCAGGAGGAGACTTCCAGCAAAATGAGTGAAGAAATGAATATTGCCGTAATAACTCCTGCGGCGATAATCCGTTCCTTGCTCCCCCATATGATTCAGAATCAGAGCGGAAATATTATTTTCGTTTCATCCATCTGGGGAGAAACTGGAGCCTCAATGGAAGTTACCTATTCCACGTGTAAAGCTGCACAAAATGGCCTTGTAAAGTCATTAGCGAAGGAAACAGCTCCGAGCGGCATTCGTGTTAATGCAGTAGCCCCTGGAGCGGTGGATTCAGACATGATGAAAATGTACTCTTCAGAAGAGCAGCGGGAAATTACGAGTGAAATCCCTTTATCGCGGTTTGCGAAGCCCGAGGAAATAGCCTCCTGTATCACTTTTCTTTCGGAAAAAGAATCCAGTTATATCAGCGGTCATGTTCTTCAAGTGAACGGCGGATGGTACACTTAATCAAAGTATCCGTTACAGCTTTTCTTTTCAAATGCCCCACTTCCGTTTATGATATAAATAAACAGCTCTGCTGTAGAAGGAGTGTGCAGTGATGGAAAAGAAAGAATGGTATATGGAATACCAAATACACGAAAACCGTCCGGGTCTGCTTGGTGAGATTGCGTCACTTCTCGGAATGCTGCGTATTAACATTTCCACTATTAATGGAGTAGAGCATCAGCGGCGGGGACTCCTGATCAGGAGCCAGAGTGACGAAGCAATCATGCGCCTCCGGCATATTATGGGTACGATGGAGGTTATTACCCTGCTGAAACTCCGGGAACCTAAACTCCGTGACAGACTGGCTGTACGTCATGGACGGTACATCGTGCGGGATGAAGATGGAAAGAAAACATTCCGCTTTGTGAGGGATGAACTCGGTATACTCGTTGATTTTATGGCGGAGATTTTTATGAAAGAAGGCCACCGGCTTATTGGAATACGCGGAATGCCACGGGTTGGTAAAACAGAGTCTATAGTAGCTGCCAGTGTCTGTGCCAACCGCAAATGGTCGTTCCTGTCATCCACATTATTAAAGCAGACGATACGAAGCCAGCTGGCTGATGATGAAATGCTCGAAGATAATATTTATATAATAGATGGAATTGTGTCTACGATGAGAGGGTCTGAAAAACACCACATGCTTGTTTCTGAAATGATGCGCCTTCCTGCAACGAAAGTGGTCGAACATCCGGATATATTCGTGCGCTCCACAGAATATACGATTGATGATTTTGACTACATTATCGAACTTCGCAGTGATGCAAATCAAGTGATTTCCTACGAAGATGTGGAACAGGAATATTCTTCTTTTTAATATTACCTTTAGTTAGTAGGTGGGAGAATGTCAGAACTGGGTGAAAAGTTAAAATCAGCAAGGCTTGAAAAAGGATGGTCATTGGACGAACTGCAGAAAAGAACGAAAATTCAGAAAAGGTATCTAGAGGCTATCGAGGAAGGGGATTTCTCCAGAATGCCCGGGGACTTTTACGCCAGGGCATTTGTAAAAACATATGCCGAAACTGTCCATCTCAATACTGCGGAGATTTTTGCTGCTTATGAAGAAGAACTTCCCAAACTTGAAAAAGCGGAAGCTGTCGATCTTCCTCGAAGAGCCGATCGTACCCGTGCAGCCGGAAGGTCCAGACCGAATTCCTCTTCCTCTCTTCTGCCGACACTTTTCGGCATCAGCTTCATTTTAATAGTTGGACTGGCAGTATGGTTTTTTATTCAGGATAATAATCAGCCTGAAAGAACCGCTGTAAACAATGACCAGCAGGAGAATGGTGTGGAAGTAAACAACATTCCCGCAGATGAAAACGGGAATGAACCTTCCGGGGATACCGCTCCAGATGAAAATAACAATAATGAGAGCGACAGTCTGGATTTTTCTGAGCAGGAGGACAACAGGTTTTACTATACTTTTGATGGATCGGAAGAATGGGAACTCGAGCTGAATTTCACCGGCAGCAGCTGGATTCAGATTCTTGATGAAGATGACAGTGAAATTCACCAGCAGGAGCATGGAGACGGAGACGAAATATCTTTTGATCTGAATGATGACGACGCTGTAACTTTTAATCTCGGTAATGCCAGGACTGCCCGTATATTTATTAATGGAGAAGAATTAGAATATGTTAACGATCAGACCCGAAAGTATGTTATAGTTGAAAGAGTTTCTCCGTAAAAGAAGTGCCCTTCCGGCCTTTTAGTCTGGATATGGGTGCTTTTTTTTGACTTCAGCCGTTTTACCGTCAGCATTTGCTGATTTAAACTGTAAATTAAGTGGTATAGTAAGCATATAATCAGCAGCTCGCATCAATTGATAATAAGTAACCAGAAAACAGAAAGATCGTTCGCATTTAATGGTGGTTTTTGTTAAAATAAATACGGCTTACATATCAGTTGTACTCAGTCTGCTCAGGGAGGGTACTATGAATATACCTAATCAGATTACAATCTCGCGAATATTGCTAATACCAGTCTTTATGATTTTTCTGCTGATCGATTTTAACTGGGGATCGTTAGGTATGCTCGGAGCTGAGATCCCAGTCTCCCATTTTATTGCTGCCATTATCTTTATAGTTGCAGCCGGAACAGACTGGCTTGATGGATACTACGCCCGCAAATACAATCTGGTCACAAACATGGGCAAATTTCTCGATCCGCTTGCAGATAAACTGCTTATTACCGCAGCATTCGTCGGACTTGTCGGATTGGATATGTTTCCGGCGTGGGCTGCGGTTGTAATTTTAAGCAGGGAATTTGCCGTAACCGGACTTAGACTTGTCGCTTCCGGAAGCGGGGAAGTGATCGCTGCGAGTATTTGGGGCAAGTGGAAAACTGTGAGCCAAATTGTAGCTGCTGCTGCTGTTCTTCTGCATAACCCCGTGTTTGCACTGGCAGGAATCCCATTTGATCTTATTATGATTTACACTGCAGTTGTATTGACGGTATTTTCCGGGGTGGATTATTTTATTAAAAACAAACATGTTCTTACAAGTGCGGAGTAGGAGGAACTATTTAATGAATGCAGAAATTATCGGAGTAGGCTCTGAACTTATTCTCGGACAGATTGATAACACTAACGCTACTTTTCTTTCCAAGCAGCTTTCGTCAATCGGTATCGATGTGTATTTTCACCAGAATGTCGGGGACAACAAAGATCGTCTTCGGGACGCAGTGGAAACTGCTGTCGCCCGGGCGGATGTTCTCGTGTTGACAGGGGGGCTTGGTCCTACCAAGGACGATATTACTCGGGAGACGATTTCCGAAATGATCGGCCGCAAACTGGTGTATGATGAAAATGCCAAAGATCAGCTGGAAGTATTTTTTCGCGACCGTGACCGTCCTATGACGGAGAATAACCTGAAACAGGCACTTGTTCCTGAAGGTGCTGAATCATTCCCAAATGATGAAGGGCTTGCCTGGGGATCGGCCGTAGATCATAACGGCACACTCATAATAATGCTACCCGGACCGCCGCGAGAGCTTCATGCAATGTTCCGTAGTTATGCACTTCCTTATCTCACAGGTCAGCTGAACGACTATCAGGAAATATTGTCTTCTGTACTCCGTTTTTACGAAATTGGAGAGTCCAGGCTTGTTGAAAAAATCGATGATCTTCTGGAACAGCAGACAAATCCTACGATTGCACCGCTTGCTTCAGATGGAGAAGTAGCCCTTCGTCTTACAGTAAAAGGATCTTCCCGCGAAGAGAATGAAACACTCCTTCAGGAAATGAAGGAAAAAATACTCGACCGTGCAGGGGATTATTGTTATGGAGAAGGCGATAAGGAACTGGAGCAGATCGTAGCCGATATACTTCGTGATAATAAATTAAGCGTTGCTTCTGCTGAAAGTCTCACAGGAGGGGCTTTTGCGAATACGATGACTAAGTTTCCGGGAGCCTCTATGATTTTCCCGGGCGGCGTCGTATGTTATAGTAATGAAGCGAAGCAGGCGTCAGTTGGTGTTCCTAAAGAAGTCCTTGATGAGCACGGTGCAGTAAGTAAAGAAACTGCAGAAGCAATGGCAGAAGGTGCCAGAGATCTGTTCAAGTCAGACTACGGCGTCAGCTTTACTGGAGCGGCCGGTCCGGATCCGATGGAAGGTTATGATCCGGGAGAAATGTTTATCGGTATTGCGAGTCCTTCCGGTACAAAAGGTCATTTTGTTAAAATCAAAGGCAGCCGCAGCAGAATCCGTACGTACGCGGTGAAACAAGCTTTATATTTATTGTTTCAAGAGTTACGAAATAAAAAAGGTGGATGAATTAATGGAAACGAAGTTTGAAGAATTCGAAATATCTAACAGTCTGCAAAAAGCAATCAAGGAAATGGGCTTTGAAGCCCCTTCTCCTATCCAGGAAAAAGTAATTCCTGAAATTTTAAAAAAGCACGACGTAATTGGTCAGGCTCAGACAGGAACAGGAAAAACAGCGGCATTCGGTATTCCGCTCATCAACGATGTAAACTCCAAGCAAAAGCATATCCAGGCGTTGATTTTAACTCCTACACGTGAACTGGCTATCCAGGTAGCGGGAGAATTTCAAAAGCTTTCAAAGCATACGAAAGTGCAGACGCTTCCTGTTTACGGCGGTCAGTCAATCGGCCATCAAATCAAAACGCTGAAACGTGGGGTACAGGTAGTAGTCGGTACACCCGGTCGTATTCTTGACCACGTAAACCGTGGAACAATCAAGCTGGACCGTATTAATACACTCGTACTCGATGAAGCCGACGAAATGCTTGATATGGGCTTTATTGATGATATTGAAAAAATACTCAAAAACGCCAATGAAGAGCGTCAGACGCTGCTTTTCTCTGCAACAATGCCTCCGGCAATCCGAAAACTTTCCAATAAGTATATGACGAAACCGGAGCACGTGACGATTGATAAAGGTGAAGTCGCTGCACCTTCCATTGAGCAGGTGTATTACAAAGTGCTTGAGAAAAACAAACTTGAATCCCTCACCCGGATTATCGACAGCGAAACGCTGGATCTCGGTATAATTTTCTGCCGTACGAAAAAAGGTGTAGCAGAACTTACAGAATCCCTTCAGGCCAGGGGTTACATGGCAGACGGGCTTCATGGAGATCTTACGCAGTCGCAGCGGGATGTAGTTATGAAAAAATTCCGTAAGTCGACTATTGAATTTCTTGTCGCGACAGACGTCGCAGCCCGTGGTATTGACGTTCAGAACGTTACTCACGTTATTAATTATGATATACCGCAGGATCCTGAAAGCTATGTACACCGTATTGGACGTACGGGAAGAGCAGGTCGTGAAGGTATCGCAATCACTCTTGTTACACCACGGGAAATGAAACATCTGCGTTCAATTGAACGTGAAATTAAAAACCCAATTCCCGCGCGTGGTATTCCTTCTATAGAGGAAGTAGTGGAAAAGCAGCAGGAAGGATGGAAAGCTCAGATCGTTCAACTTATTGAGGACGACGAGCAGGATGACTCTCTTTACTCCTCACTTGTTGCTGACCTGCTCGGTGAGTACCCGTCAGACAAAGTAGTCAGCTCCCTCTTGAAGCTTGCTTTCTACAGCCACGATGATACTAAAAAGTCAGAAGCCTACGACTTTGGTGACACCGGTGCTCAGAAAGGTATGACCCGGTTCTTTATAAACGTTGGAAGAAATGTGGATATGACACCTAAAAAACTCGTGGATGATGTAGCGAAGCTTGTAGGCATCAGTCCAAAAGTGATTGGTAAAATCGACATTTTTGAAAACTTCACGTTCATGGAAGTGCCGCAGGAATCAGCACCTTTCGTGTACGAAGGTCTTAAGCACGCTCGTGTAGGCGGAGCTAAGATCAATCTGGAACCAGCAAAGCCCCGTCCAGGAAGAAAATAATATTCGAACATCCGCTTCTCTTTGATTGACGAAGCGGATGTTTTTATAATATACTATAAATAAGCGAACGGATGTTTGCAAAGGCCTCTGAATTATAACTTTGCCTAATTCTGAAAATAGAAATTGCAGATGCCGGAGGAATTCAGCGCGGGCCGGAATATTTCAAAAATATTCCGGGCGTATACAATTCCGGATTTGAAGACAAAGTTTTAAAATACAGAAACATTCAAAGGAGAGATGTATTCGTGTCAGATAGAAAACAGGCGCTGGACATGGCGCTCAAACAAATTGAAAAACAGTTCGGTAAAGGATCAATTATGAAACTCGGTGAACAGACAGACCGTCGGGTTTCTACTATTTCAAGCGGCACACTCGCACTGGATATTGCTCTTGGTGTCGGCGGCTATCCAAGGGGACGTGTCGTGGAAATATACGGCCCTGAGTCTTCCGGTAAAACGACTGTAGCTCTGCATGCTATTGCAGAAGTACAGCGTAACGGCGGGCAGGCTGCTTTTATTGATGCAGAACATGCTCTTGATCCGGTTTATGCCCAGAGACTCGGAGTTAATATAGATGAACTGCTTTTATCCCAGCCGGATACAGGCGAACAGGCACTGGAAATTGCAGAAGCACTTGTGCGAAGCGGAGCGGTTGATATGATCGTTGTGGACTCTGTAGCAGCCCTGGTCCCTAAAGCGGAAATTGAAGGGGAAATGGGGGACAGCCATGTAGGACTCCAGGCGCGCCTCATGTCCCAGGCTTTAAGAAAGCTTTCCGGGGCGGTTTCTAAATCTAATACGATTGCTGTTTTCATTAACCAGATCCGCGAAAAAGTAGGTGTAATGTTCGGTAATCCGGAAACTACTCCAGGAGGACGGGCGTTGAAATTTTATTCTTCTGTACGTCTGGAAGTACGCCGGGCAGAGACATTGAAACAGGGAAATGAAATGATAGGTAATAAAACAAAAATAAAGGTTGTTAAAAACAAAGTCGCCCCTCCATTCCGAACAGCTGAAGTGGACATTATGTACGGAGAAGGTATTTCCAGAGAAGGATCGCTTATTGATATGGCTTCTGAGCTTGATATTATTCAAAAAAGCGGTGCCTGGTACTCCTACGAAGGTGAACGAATGGGCCAGGGCCGTGAAAATGCCAAGCAGTTCCTGAAGGAAAATGAAGGAACGATGGAAGAAATTGAGCGTCGGGTCAGAGAACATTACGGACTCCTTGAACCGCTTGAAGTGGAAGCACCGGAAGCGCCGGGAGATGCTGAGGGTCCGGAAGATGAAAGCGGACTTAATTTAAAATAATTTTTCTATAAGATAAAAACCGGTATGGAATTGTTCCTGCCGGTTTTTTTATATTGTTAAACTAAAACCAGGTTCAACTATAAAATATCGGGTCGAAGTTTGTTAACGATAAATTTCAGAAAGCTCCAGAAGAAAAATCACGTATAACTAACAGAATTCAGATCTTAAACAACGGCTCTCTTATTTTTGTTCCGACAATACTAAACAAGACTTTAAACATAGTAAAAACCCTTAAATTTCCAGTGCTTGACATAATACTTTTGGAAGCATACAATTAATTAGGAACACTTTATTACAGGCCGTTTTTCACTGGTTTGTCTGTGAAGATATGTTCTTAAATTTAGTGCTAATGATTTAGTAAGACGTTAAAATCAGCTCTACTTCAGAAATAGCATGAGGAGGTGAGTCAATCATGAATTTGACGCTGCAAATCCTCATTTTGCTATTCACTGCAGTAATCGTGTTCTTTGTCGGATATTTTGTACGTAGATCTATTGCTGAAGCTAAAATTTCCAGTGCGGAAATGCTTGCAAAGCAAACAATAGAAGATGCGAAGAGGGAAGCAGAATCCAGCAGGAAAGAAGCCGTGCTGGAAGCCAAGGATGAAGCCCACAAAATCCGGCTGGAAGCGGAGCAGGAGCTTCGCGACCGGCGTACCGACATTCAAAAGCAGGAGAACCGATTAGTTCAAAAGGAAGAAGTCCTTGATCGTAAAAGTGAGACGTTGGACAAAAAAGAAGAAGCACTCGAAGTCCGGGAGCAGAAGCTGTCTGAACGTCAGCTCGAAATCGACGACATGAATAGCAGAGTCGAGGAACTGGTAAAGAAGCAGCAGGAAGAAATGGAAAGAATTTCAGGATTTACGAAAGATGAAGCAAGGGACATGATTATGGAAACGATGGAGAATGATCTCCGCCACGAAAAAGCAGTTTTCATTAAAGATTATACGTCCCGTGCGAAAGAGGAAGCTAACAAAAATGCGAAGGAAGTTCTATCACTTGCAATTCAGCGGTGCGCAGCGGATCATGTAGCAGAAACTACTGTTTCTGTCGTCAATCTGCCCAACGATGAAATGAAGGGACGGATTATCGGGCGCGAAGGTAGAAATATTAGAGCGCTTGAAACGCTGACTGGAATCGATCTTATCATTGATGATACGCCGGAAGCTGTTATATTGTCCGGATTCGATCCGATCCGACGTGAAATTGCTAAAACTTCCCTTGAAAAATTAGTGCAGGATGGACGTATTCACCCTGCGCGAATTGAAGAAACGGTGGAGAAATCACGCCGTGAAGTTGACGAAATGATTCGGGAATACGGAGAGCAGACGACTTTCGAGATGGGCATTCACAACCTGCATCCAGACCTGATAAAAATTCTCGGACGGTTAAAATTCCGTACAAGCTACGGACAGAACGTTCTGAAACATTCCGTGGAAGTAGCTCATCTGAGTGGAATTATGGCAGCTGAACTCGGAGAAGACGTACAGCTTGCAAGAAGAGCAGGCCTCCTTCACGATTTAGGCAAGGCAATCGACCACGAAGTGGAAGGCAGCCACGTGGAAATTGGTGTTGAGCTCGCTACGAAGTACAAAGAACATCCTGTAGTGATTAACAGCATTGCTTCGCATCACGGCGATACTGAAGCAACGTCTGTTATAGCCACACTCGTTGCAGCTGCAGATGCTTTATCTGCTGCACGTCCCGGCGCAAGAAGAGAGACGCTGGAAACATATATTAAGCGTCTTGAAAAGCTGGAGGAAATTTCCGAGTCCTTTGAAGGAGTAGAAAAAACGTATGCTATCCAGGCAGGACGGGAAATTCGTATCATGGTAAAACCTGATACTATTTCTGATGAAGATTCCTATCGTCTTGCAAGAGACATTACAAAGCGTATCGAAGACGAACTTGATTACCCTGGTCATATCAAAGTTACTGTGATAAGGGAGACAAGGGCTGTGGAGTACGCTAAATAGCTGGATTTTAAAGAGCTGTCCCGCAGGCACCAAGTTGCTGTCTGCGGAATAGCTCTTCTTTTTTGACTAATTTAGAGAAAGAGGCAGGGTACAAAATGAAAATAATGTTTATTGGCGATATAGTAGGTTCACCAGGGCGCGATATTTGGAAACAGTATGCAGCCCGACTGAAAAGCAAATATAAACCTGCATTAACAATAGTGAATGGTGAAAATGCTGCAGCAGGAAAAGGTATTACTAAAAAGATTTATCATGAACTGCTGGAAGCCGGAGCGGATATTCTGACGATGGGTAATCACACGTGGGATAAAAAAGAAATTTTTGATTTTGTGAGTGAAGCTGATAAAATGGTCCGGCCGGCTAATTTCCCTCCTGGCGTACCTGGAGAAGGCCTTCGATATATTAAATCAGGGAAAAAGAAAGCGGCAGTAATAAACCTGCAGGGCCGGACGTTTATGCCGCCGATAGACTGCCCATTTCAAAAAGCGGACGAGCTGGTGGCAGCTGCAGAAAAAGAAACATCCATAATATTTGTTGATTTTCACGCCGAAGCAACAAGTGAAAAGCAGGCTTTGGCCTGGTACTTAAATGGGAGGGTTTCAGCAGTTATCGGTACCCACACTCATGTTCCAACAGCAGATAATCGTATTTTGGATAAAGGGACGGCCTATATGTCAGATGCAGGAATGACAGGCCCTCATAACGGCATTCTTGGAATGGATCGTGAAGTAATTATCAATCGTTTCCTTACGGGGCTTCCCGGACGTTTCGAAGTCACAGACGGTCCTGTTCAGCTGAATGGTATCATTGTTGAAATTGACGATACTACCGGGAGGAGCACTTCCATACAGCGAATCCATATTAGTGAAGATGCTCCTTTTTTCGACTAGATATTCTTTTGAGGTTTAGCAGGTGTAAGAAATGTGGTAAAGGTTAAAAAGAATGTACTGCACCAGACAGGAAGCAAAAATATACTAGACAATGTGGCTTGTATTACGCTTTTCCAATTTGAAGGAGGTACTTTTCATGGAAATTTTAAAAGTCTCAGCTAAATCCAATCCCAACTCTGTCGCTGGTGCACTGGCGGGAGTAATCCGTGAGCGTGGAACTGCTGAAATTCAGGCAATAGGTGCGGGTGCACTTAATCAGTCTGTAAAAGCAGTAGCCATTGCCCGGGGATTTGTCGCGCCGAGCGGAATTGATTTAATCTGCATTCCTGCTTTTACTGACATTGAAATAGACGGCGATGAAAGAACGGCCATAAAACTGATTGTAGAACCGAGATAAGCTTATAAAACCGGGATTTCCCGGTTTTTTTTGCTGTAAGCTCATTTTTCAACTGCCTGCTCCAAGCAAAGTTTTTAATGTAAAGAGGAAGATTTGCGTTATAAACATATTAGTGTAAACTGCACGCAGCTTCAACGTTCCAGGAAAATCACAAGAAAAGCACTAAATTCACTATTATTATTTACATGGTGAGCGTATGTGTTTTTGGGGAGGACAGTACAGTTGAGGCACACATTAAGCCGTGATACACTTAGGGCAGCTTATTAAAGGTGGCGAGTAAAGTGCAGAAATCAATGAAAGCAATTGTTAAATCCGCCCGTGGTAAAGGAGCAGAACTTCAGCAGGTGCCGGTACCTTCCTGCGGCCCGCAGGAGGTACTTATAAAGGTGAAAGCAACTTCCATCTGCGGAACAGATGTTCATATTTACGAATGGGATGAATGGTCCCAAAGCAGGGTTAATCCTCCTTACATATTTGGCCATGAATTCTCCGGAATAGTAGTGGAAAAAGGAAATCTTGTTCAAAATGTGGAAATCGGTGATCATGTTTCCGCAGAAACTCATATCGTTTGCGGACACTGTCCTCAATGCATGACAGGTAATGCTCACATCTGCCAGAATACGGAGATTATCGGTGTAGACCGTGATGGCTGTTTCGCTGAATACGTTGTACTTCCTTCGGAAAATCTGTGGAAGAATGATCCCTCGCTCCCATGGGACGAAGCCAGTGTTCAGGAACCTATGGGTAATGCTGTACATACCGTGCTGGCAGGAGATGTGGTTGGAAAAACGGTGGCTATTATAGGCTGCGGACCAATTGGTCTTATGGCGGCAGCGGTAGCGAAAGCAGCCGGAGCATCAAGAGTATTTGCTTTTGATCTTAACGATTACCGGCTCGAGCTTGCAAGAAAGATGGGAGCTACAGACATTATTAATTCACTGAATGCTGATCCGCTTCATATTGTTAAACAAGAAACCGGAGGTGCAGGAGTAGATGTAGTCTGCGAAATGAGCGGGCATCCGGCAGCGATGAACCAGGGATTTAAGATGGTTACGAACGGAGGCCGTATCTCGATACTCAGTCTACCTGTGCGCCCTGTAGAAATTGATGTCACAAATGATATCGTCTTTAAAGGAATTACTGTCCAGGGAATTACAGGCAGACGTATGTTTCAGACATGGCAGCAGACAGCTGGTCTGCTTCAATCAGGTCAGGTCGATGTAAAGCAGATGATTACTCACCATTTTCCTCTGGAGGAATTTGATAAAGGCTTTCAGCTAATGCTGGAAGGCAACTGTGGTAAAGTTGTACTACACCCATAATAGAAAGGGATGAGCAATATTGAAGGGTTTTGAATATTTAGAACAGGAACTGGAGCAGATGAAAAAAGATGGTGTTTACCGCCAGCTTGTGCCTATTGAATCAGATCAGGGGGCGAAAGTTACGATAGATGGGAAAGAACTGATTCAGCTCTCTTCCAATAACTATCTCGGACTTACGACGCATCCAAGATTGAAACTGGCAGCGGTAAGAGCCGCGGATGAATACGGTGCGGGGACCGGCTCGGTAAGAACAATTGCCGGAACATTTACTATGCACAATGAATTTGAGGAAAAGCTTGCAGAATTTAAACATACAGAAGCAACGCTTGTTCTTCAGTCGGGATTTACCGCTAATCAGGCGGTACTTGCATCACTTCTTACAAAGGAAGACGTCGTTATTTCTGATGAGCTGAATCATGCCTCTATTATTGACGGCATACGCCTGACAAAGGCTGCGAGAAAAATTTATAAACATGTGGATATGGAAAGTCTTGAAAAAGCTCTTAAAGAAACTTCCGGCTACAGAAAGCGTCTCGTCGTTACGGATGGAGTGTTTTCCATGGATGGGAATATTGCACCGCTTCCGGAGATTGTTGAACTCTGTGAAAAGTACGATGCGCTCATAATGGTTGATGATGCCCATGCGAGCGGGGTTCTCGGCAGAAACGGCCGGGGAACGGTGGATCATTTTGACCTTAATGGACGCGTTCATATTCAGGTGGGTACACTAAGTAAAGCTGTAGGCGTGCTCGGCGGCTATATTGCAAGCACCCAATCCGTAAGAGACTACCTGATTCATAAAGGACGTCCGTTTCTATTCAGTACATCACACCCGCCGGCAGTAACAGCAGCCTGCATGGAGGCAGTGAATGTGCTTCTTGAAGAACCTGAGCTTATTGAAAAGCTTTGGGATAATACACGCTACTTTAAAGATAAGCTGAAGAAAATAGGTTTTGACACAGGCAGAAGTGAAACCCCGATTACCCCAGTAATTGTCGGTGACGAAGCAAAAGCCCACCAGCTGTCAGATAAGCTGAAAGAATATGGAGTCTTTGCCCAGGGCATCGCATTTCCAACCGTTGCGAAAGGAATGGCCCGCGTGAGAACAATTGTAACAGCGGAACATTCCAGAGAAATTCTCGACGAGGCACTGGATGCATTTGAAAAAGCCGGAAGAGAATTAAATATTCTATCATAAATGAGATATAAGAGTTAAAAATTTTAAGTACCGTTATGGCGAGAGCTGGTCAGAATCACTGACCGGCTCTTTTATGTAATGATTTTTGAGAGCACAGCATTTATCAAGGTAATATGGCTTTAAGTGGCGGCTTTAAAAATAAAACAAAATTTAAAGCGACATCTATTTTCGCTCTTATAAAGGGATTTTCGACAGCACCTCTATGTTTTTCCACTTCCGGTAAAATACTTATTCGTATCCCGGGGTAATAAAACGTTAAAATTCACTATGTAAAAGAAAATGTGTTAAGGTTGTGCCGTACCCGAAAACCATCTATAATTATAGGCTGACAGCTTAACAATAAAGGAGCGCATCGTATGAATGAAGAACAGCGTAAACAACAGGCAGGCACAGGCGATGCTGAACATAAGAAGAAAAAAGAAACAAAAGATTATTCACAGTACTTTGAAACAACATACGTACCGCCCAGCCTGAAACAGGCGAAAAAGCGTGGAAAAGAAGATGTGGAAATACATTATGATTTTGACGTGCCGGAAGACATGCAGGGCATAGGTCACGGCAAGAAATTTTTAATTCGCACTTACGGTTGTCAGATGAATGAGCACGATTCAGAGAATATGGCCGGCATCCTCATGCGCATGGGATTTGAATCAACTGCCGTCACAGAGGAAGCTGACGTCATTCTGATCAATACGTGTGCCATCCGTGAAAATGCTGAAAATAAAGTTTTTGGAGAAATTGGTCACCTGAAGAATTTAAAGAGAGATAATCCAGGACTTGTCATAGGTGTATGCGGATGCATGTCCCAGGAAGAATCTGTAGTGAACCGCATTCTGCAGAAACACCAGCAGGTAGACTTGATTTTCGGAACACACAATATCCACCGCCTCCCGGAGCTTTTGAAAAATGCGATCTTTAACAAAGAAATGGTCGTGGAAGTCTGGTCGAAAGAAGGGGATATTATTGAGAATATGCCCCGGGCCCGAAAAGGTAAGATTCAAGGATGGGTAAACATTATGTACGGATGTGATAAATTCTGTACATACTGTATCGTTCCTTACACAAGAGGTAAAGAACGAAGCAGACGTCCGGAGGATATTATTGAAGAAGTACGACACCTTGCGAGAAACGGCTATAAAGAAATTACGCTTCTCGGTCAAAATGTTAATGCATACGGAAAAGACCTGGCGGACATTAATTACGGTCTGGGTGATCTTATGGAAGAAATTCAAAAGATTGATATTCCAAGAGTCCGCTTTACAACAAGCCATCCACGGGATTTCGATGATCATCTGATCGAAGTGCTGGGCAGAGGTGGAAACCTCGTGGAGCATATCCATCTACCGGTGCAGAGCGGTAACAACCAAATACTGAAGCTGATGGCAAGAAAATATACGAGGGAATCCTATATTGAACTTGCAGAAAAAATTAAAAAGGCTGTACCGAATGCTTCTTTCACTACGGATATTATTGTAGGTTTCCCTAACGAAACAGAGGAGCAGTTTGAAGATACAATGTCTCTGGTCCGTGAAATGGAATACGACAGTGCTTTTACGTACATTTATTCCCCGCGTGAAGGTACGCCTGCCGAAAAAATGGAGGACAATGTGCCCCACGATGTAAAAAGGCAGCGGCTGGCGCGTCTGAACGCACTTGTCAACGATCTTTCAGCGGAGAAAAATAAACAGTACAGCGGCAAAACCGTTGAGGTGCTTGTGGAAGGTGAAAGCAAGAAAGATCCGGAAGTGCTGAGCGGCCGTACAAGAACGAACCGTCTTGTTAACTTCCGTGGTTCAAAATCCCTGATTGGAGAAATTGTACATGTACACGTTACAGAAGCAAAAACATGGTCTCTAAACGGAGAACTTACAGAAACAGCAGAGGTGAATTAATAATGGCAGAGTACTATACAAAAAAACAAATTATGGAAGAAGCGCGTGGTCTTGCTGATAAAATAGCAGAAACAGAAGAAGTTGATTTTTTCAAACGTGCTGAACATCAAATTAACGATCACTTAAAAGTTCAGGAAATCATCGGCAAAATTAAATCCCTGCAGAAAGAAGCAGTTAATTTAAAGCACTATGAAAAATCAGAAGCGCTCAAGGCCACAGATGAGAAAATAGATGCCCTTCAGGACGAGCTTGATCAAATACCGCTCGTTCAGGAGTTTAAGCAGTCCCAGATGGAAGTAAACGAGCTTCTTCAGATGGTAAGCAATACCATTTCCAATACTGTCACACAGAAAATTATTGAATCCACGGGCGGGGACCTGCTCAAGGGTACAACGACTAAGAATCCGTTTGATCACGGCTGTTAATGAAGAATGAGGCTGTCCCGTTTCTTTGGGACAGCCTTTTTAATCGGTCTGCCGTGCTATAATAGCAGTAATGGATCCATTAAATAGAGCAGCGTCATCACCTGATAAATTAATTTTATATAAACAGAAAACAAGAATATGAGGAAAGTTGGCTGATAGTATGACTCAGAGTACACCAATGATGAAACAGTACGAAAAAATAAAATCGGAATATGAGGATGCATTCCTTTTTTTTCGTCTTGGTGATTTCTATGAATTGTTTCATGATGATGCTCTTAAAGCAGCCAGGGAGCTTGAAATAACGCTCACGAAAAGAGGAAAGGGGGACAGTGCGATTCCAATGTGCGGCGTCCCCCATCATTCCTCGGAACAATACATTTCCCAGCTTATCTCCAAGGGGTACAAAGTAGCTGTCTGTGAGCAGACGGAAGATCCTGCTGCAGCTAAAGGGGTAGTAAAAAGAGAAGTAGTCCAGGTAATTACTCCCGGAACTGTGATGGACGGAAAATCACTGCATGATCAGAGCAATCAATATGTTGTTTCAGTGGAAAAAAACGAAGGACTGTACGCTGTATGTGCAGCTGATATTTCGACAGGAGAAATGTTTATTACAGGAGTGGACGAAGAAATACTGGCACTTGAGGAAGCCGTTTCCTTTGATCCGAGAGAAATAGTTCTTCCGGAAAACGTATCAGACTCTTTTTCCAGCAGGATAAAAACACGCACCGGGGCTGCAGTTTCTCTTACCGGGAAACCCTCTATGAGAAACGAGGATGAAGTCCTCCTGAGTAATATTCCAGATAAACGTCTATGGCCGGGTGCCTTCAGGCTGATTACTTATTTTTCAGAAACGACTAAAAGGGCGCTCTCCCATCTGCAGAAAGCTGTATATTATGAAGCGGCACAATTTCTTTCGATCGACAGTTATTCGCGCAGAAATCTGGAAATAACTGAGACGATGAGAGACCGGAAAAAAAACGGATCACTTCTGCATGTTCTTGACCAGACAGAGACAGCAATGGGAGCTCGCCGCATGAAACGATGGCTTGAACGGCCTTCCATTCATAAAGAAACGGCAGAACGACGCCAGAGTCTGACAGCTTCTTTCGTAGACCACTTCATGGATCGGGAAACCGTCCGCGAGCAGCTGCGCGGTGTATATGATCTGGAAAGACTCAGCGGAAGAGTAGCTTTCGGTAATGTCAATGGCAGAGATCTTATCCAGCTTAAAAAGTCACTGCAGCAGATTCCCTATATCATCGAAACGATGAAAGGTGTTAATAACAGCTACGCAGATGAGCTGCTTGCTTCCATGGAAAGTCCAGAACCGCTGGTGCAGCTGCTCGATGCAAGCATTAAGGAAAACTGTCCTCCGTCTATCACAGAAGGAAATCTTATTAAAGACGGATATAACGCCAAGCTGGATGGATATCGTTCTGCTATGACCAACGGAAAAAGCTGGCTCGCGGAGCTGGAAGCAAAAGAAAAAGAAGCTACCGGCATAAAATCTATGAAAGTAGGTTTCAACAAAGTTTTCGGATATTATATCGAAGTTTCAAGAGCGAACCTGAAATACTTACCGGAAGGACGGTATGAAAGAAAGCAGACACTTTCCAACGCTGAAAGATATATTACTCCTGAGCTGAAAGAAAAAGAAACGATCATTCTGGAAGCGGAGGAAAAAGCTGAAAAACTTGAGTACGATTTGTTTTTGACAGTCCGTGAAAAAGTCAAAAGTTATATTCATGTTATACAGGAAACAGCTAAAACTTTAAGTATTATTGATGTGCTTCAAAGTTTTGCAGAAACAGCCGAAACATGTCATTATGTAAAACCGTCATTTACTGATGAGCGTCGTATTGAACTCGAAAACAGCAGGCATCCGGTAGTAGAACAGACCATTGATGCGGGTGAATACGTAGCCAACGATCTGCTTCTGCACGATGAAAGAGAAATGCTTTTAATAACTGGACCGAATATGGCCGGTAAAAGTACTTATATGCGGCAGCTTGCACTTATCGTAGTTATGGCACAGGCCGGCTCCTTTGTACCGGCAGACCGGGCTGTACTGCCGATGTTTGATCATATTTTTACCCGTATCGGTGCTGCTGATGATCTCTCCCAGGGTCAGAGTACATTTATGGTCGAGATGCTCGAAACAAAACAGGCGGTGGAACGGGCCACTTCCAGCAGCCTGATTCTTCTTGATGAAATCGGGAGGGGAACTTCCACGTACGATGGAATGGCACTTGCTCAGGCAGTTATTGAATTTATTCATAATGAAATAAGAGCGATGACTCTTTTTTCCACTCATTATCATGAACTGACCCGGCTGAGCGGAGAGTTAAAACGGCTCCGCAATGTGCACGTCTCTGCGAGAGAAGAAAATGGCAGTCTGACTTTCCTGCATAAAGTGGTCGAAGGGGCAGCTGATAAGAGTTACGGGATCCATGTAGCTAAACTTGCTGATCTGCCGGAAGGACTCATATCAAGAGCGGCTGAAATACTCACTTCCCTTGAAAGTGAAAGCAGAGACAGGCGGGCTGATCACCCGGAAGATAATGCAGTGCAGCAGCTTTCTCTTTTTCCCGAAGAAGAAAACCATCCTGTACTGGATGAGCTGAAAAAAACTGATCTTATGCAGATGACTCCACTTCAGGCAATGCAGCTGATTGACGATCTGCAGAGGAAACTAAAGTAAAGGAGGCGTGGAAATGGGACGAATTGTTCAGCTGGACGAAAAGCTTTCCAACAAAATTGCAGCCGGAGAAGTAGTGGAAAGGCCGGCTTCCGTAGTGAAAGAGCTCGTAGAAAATGCTATGGATGCCAACAGCAGTAAAATAAGGATAGATGTGTCGGAAGGCGGCCTTTCCAGTATCCGCGTCCTCGATAATGGCGAAGGTATTCTGCCGGAAGACAGAGAAACTGCTTTTTTCAGGCATGCGACGAGCAAAATTAAAACGGACAGGGACCTTTTCCGTATTGGAACACTCGGTTTCCGGGGAGAAGCACTTCCAAGTATAGCTTCTGTCGCTGAAGTGACACTAAAAACCTGCGCCGGGGAATCGGAAGGAGAAAAAATAACTGTAAGAGGCGGACAGATTACGGAGAGGATAACAGCTCCTCCAAGGCAGGGGACAGAAATTGTTGTCCGGGATCTGTTTTATAATACGCCTGCCCGGCTGAAGTATATGCGTACAGTATACACGGAGCTTGGTCACATAAGCGACGTCGTTAACAGAATGGCTCTTGCGAGACCGGATATAGCGTTTGAATTATGGAGCGATGACAGAAAAATGATGAAAACTGCCGGTCAAAATGACCTTCTCCGTGTTTTAAACGAAGTATACGGCAGAACAGTCGTTAAAGAAATGAAGTATATCAAAGCTTCTTCTGAAGATTTCCAGGTGGAAGGATATATTGCAGCTCCAAGCGAAGCTAGATCCAACCGGTCGTACATGACGACTATTTTAAACGGCAGATATATTAAAAACCCGGCGCTGACAAAAGCAATTCAAACCGGATATGCCACGCTGCTTCCTGTTGGCCGTTTTCCTATCGTTTGTCTTCATATTACGATGAATCCGCTTCTTGTGGATGTTAATGTTCATCCTTCCAAAATGGAAGTGCGGCTAAGTAAGGAAAGAGCGCTGCAGGAGCTTGTGTCGGAAGCAGTAAAAGAAGTTTGGGAGAATACGAGATTGATTCCAGAAATGAGCAGTCCAGAAAAAAGCACTCCTAAACCGGAGCAGATGTCCCTGAATTTCCAGGAGCAGAACAGCGCTTCCGTAGAAAAACAAGCGGAAGGAAATCAAACTTATAAAGTTCCGAAAAACAAAGAACCCATCTTTTCTCCGGACGTGTCAAAAGCGGTTTCTAATAGCAAAGAAAACGAAGGAACCGGTGATTTCACCAGCAGTCAAACGGACAGCATACATTCGACAATTCGTGACCCGGAAATAGAGAGTGTGTCTGAGGAGGTACATTCCCCGGCAGTTGAGAGTGCTGAAATTCCTGCTCTCTATCCGATCGGTCAGCTGCACGGCACGTATATACTGGCGCAGAACGAAAGCGGCTTTTACATGATCGATCAGCACGCAGCACAGGAAAGAATTAATTACGAATATTATGCAGACAAACTGAAGCAGCCGTCCAATCAGCTTCAGGAGCTCCTCGTTCCACTGACACTGGAAGTAACAGCTTCAGAAACGGGTATGCTCAATGAAAATACGGAAGCACTGGAAAAAGTGGGACTGTTTCTGGAGCCGTTCGGCACCAACACCTTTTTAATAAGGGCCTATCCGGAATGGTTTCCACCGGGGGAGGAAAAAGAAACCATTCAGGAAATGATTGAACATATACAAAAAGCCGGCAAAGTGGACATCGGATTAATCAGGGACGAAGCAGCGGCAATGATGTCGTGTAAAGGAGCGATTAAAGCAAATCATTATCTGCGTCAGGAGGATATGGAAGCCCTTCTCGTCGAATGGAGAAAATGCCGTAATCCCTACACCTGCCCCCACGGCAGACCCGTCATGGTCCAGTACACAATTTATGAAATAGAAAAGATGTTCAAACGGGTGATGAATTAATGGAGGCCCCGCAGAAAGCGGTGGTTACTACAGCAGCCAAACAGGAGAAACTTCTTAGCAAAAAAGCCAGGGAGCTCGCAAAAATGTATAATTTTCCATTTATTCCGAGAAGAAAACAGCCGCTGGAAGATATTATAAATACTTGGAATCTTCCGGTTATTATCTACGGTAAAATAAGACTTGAATTATATTTAGAACACAATTCACCCCCGTTCTTTTTTCATCCGAACACAGCAGCACTGAGAGTCAGGAAACTTGTTGAAGCTGGAACCAGCCCTTTAACAGAAACAGGGAAAATTAAACAGGGAGACGTTATCGTGGACTGTACGCTTGGATTAGGGGCTGACAGTCTGCTTATGGCAGCTGCTGCAGGGCCGCAAGGGAAAGTTACCGGAATTGAAAGCAGTAAGTTAACAGCCCTTATCGTTAAAGAAGGACTGCAGCACTTTCCAATGCCTCTGCAGGAACTTCAACAAGCGGCCTCAAGAATTAACGTTCTTCACGGGAGAGCAGAAACGATTTTAAGTGCGATGGAAAAAAACAGTGCGGATATCGTTTACCTGGATCCTATGTTTAACACGCCGCTTTCCAAAGCTTCGGGCATCGACCCTCTGCGGAAGCTGGCTGACTATAACCCGGTGACAGAGGAATTAATACAGCTTGCTGTAAAAACGGCCAGGCGCGGAGTGGTTATTAAAGAACATACCAAAAGCCCAGTTTTTGAAAAGTACGGATTTACTGTAAAAAAAAGGAGAGGTGCTTCCTTTCAGTACGGATTTTTAACAGGAGAGGAGGGGAAAGGATGAAACAGCCGCTTATTGTGATTGTTGGACCGACGGCGGTTGGAAAAACGGCAGCAGGTATAACGCTGGCCCAAAGATTTGAAGGAGAAATCATCAGCGGAGATTCCATGCAGGTTTACAAAGGTATGAATATCGGCACGGCCAAAGTTACTGAAAATGAAAAAAAAGAGATCCTTCACCATCTGATTGATATACGGTCTCCACGGGAGGAATTTTCTGCAGCTGATTTTAAAAAAGAAGCAGAGACAGCGATCGAAGCCATCGCTTCAAAACATAAAATTCCAATTATTGTCGGTGGGACCGGTATGTACATTCAAAGTCTCCTGTATGGTTATTCTTTCGGACATTCCGACGAAGATCCCGAATACAGAAAAGAACTGGAACATACTGCCCAATTGCACGGGGGAGACTATCTGCATCGGATTCTCACTCAAAAAGACAGACGGACAGCGGAAGCTGTCCACCCGAACAATGTCAGACGAGTCATTCGTGCACTGGAAATTATCCATAGGACAAATGCACCAGTGCCGACTGAAGAGGAAAGGAAGAAACAAAGTCCATATAATATAATACTGGTCGGATTAACGATGGATAGAAAAGTCTTATATGAGCGTATTAATAAGCGCGTTGAGGACATGATTAACTCAGGTCTTCTGGAAGAAGTGGCCCGCCTTGTAGAGATGGGATATGAAAATTCGAGGGCGATGCGGGCTATCGGTTACAAGGAACTTATCCCTGTAGTGAAAAAAGAACAGAGTCTGCAGGAAGCAGCAGAAATGCTGAAAATGAACTCAAGGCGCTTTGCAAAGCGGCAGTTGACATGGTTTCGTAATAAAATGCCCGTGGAGTGGTTTGATATGACGGTCGACAGGGAAGAAAAGCTACATGCAATAGAAGATTTTGTTGCAGGAGTTTTGACAACGGCGGAGAAATAATACTTATAACGCCTGAATGAGGGGGAACTTATAATGAAACAACAGCCTGTTAATATTCAAGACCAGTTTCTGAATCAGCTTCGAAAAGAAAACATTCCAGTTACTGTGTTTCTTCTGAACGGGTTTCAGCTCCGTGGACAAATAAAAAGTTTCGATAATTTTACGGTTATACTGGAAACCGACGGCAAACAGCAGCTGGTCTATAAGCATGCTATTTCTACTTTTTCCCCGCAGCGTAATGTTCAGCTCCAGCAGGACAAACCTTCCTGAGTCTTCGACTGAGTAAAGCCGGCAAAGAGTAATTGACGCTCTCTGCGGGCTTTTTTACCTTGAGGCAGTTTTTATTAAGCTGCCGCAGAGTTTTCAGATTGTATATTTTCAGCCTCAAAAACTGTACAGCAAAAAAGTCTGCACAGTTGGGATGATAATTGACACGAACTGAGCATAGTGGAAAGGAGAAGCTGTATGAAGCAAAAAGAACGGGTCGTTGTCGTAGGAGTTAAAACGGAAAAAATGAGTGAAGAATCTTTTGTATACCGGATGGATGAGCTGAAGGCGCTTGCCGAGACAGCAGGCGGTGAAGTGAGAGGGACTGTCACCCAGGCGATGGATCACCCGAAAACCGGTACATATGTTGGAAAAGGTAAACTGGAAGAGATCGCAGCTGCCGCGGAGGAATGGGAGGCGGATCTGGTCATATTCAACGACGAACTCACACCCTCCCAGCTGAGAAACATCACTGACAGTATGGATGCAGCGGTCCTGGACCGAACGCAGCTGATTCTTGATATTTTCGCGCAGCGTGCGAATTCCCGGGAAGGTAAACTGCAGGTAGAGCTTGCACAGATGAGCTACACCCTTCCGAGACTTCGGGGCCAGGGTCATGTTCTTTCCCGTCTCGGAGGGGGGATAGGCACCAGGGGGCCGGGTGAAACAAAACTGGAAACGGATCAGAGACATATCCGTGACAGAATGACAGACCTGCGCCGCCAGCTTGATCAGGTAGCGAAGCACCGTGTGCAGTACCGGGAAAGACGCAAAGAAAATCAGGCGTTTCAAGTGGCCCTCATCGGTTATACGAACGCGGGGAAATCAACAATTCTTCATAAATTTTCCGAAGCGGACCTTTTGATGGAAGATAAACTTTTTGCCACACTGGATCCTACGACGAAAAAACTGACGCTCCCTTCCGGATTTGATATCTTAATGACGGATACTGTCGGATTTATTCAGCAGCTGCCTACGACCCTTGTGGCAGCTTTCCGGTCCACGCTCGAAGAAGTCAAGGAAGCAGACTATCTTCTTCACGTAGTGGATGCTTCCCATCCGGATGCTTTCAACCACGAAAAATCCGTTCTTGATTTGTTAAAAGAACTGGATGCGTCACACATTCCGATGCTGACAGTTTACAACAAACGGGATAAAATCCACGGGGATTTTGTTGCTTCTGTTTCGTCCGGCAATTCTGTACTGATCAGTGCCAATGAACCAGAAGACTTAAAAGAACTGATGAGAAGACTGGAAGAAGCAGTAACCTCAATTTTTCGACCTTACGTGACACGCTTTCCAGCAGAAGATGGAAAGAAGATTTATAAATTAAGAAGAGAAACGATTGTAAAAAAAGAGCTTTTTATGGAGGAAGATGAAACGTACGAAGTGAGAGGATATGCTCCTCCTTCTTCAGCGGTCTATCATGAAATGCTCGAATAATGAAAGGTGGGACAGGGAAGTGGCCTGACACGGGCCGCTTCCTTAATCATGATGGAAAAAACCGAGATTAAAGCAGATGAGATTCATAAAGCGCTATTAACACGATTTTTCGAAATAGGAAAGATAGTGGAAAAAAATCAGGAAAGAGTATTGAGAGCTTTCAGACAGCAGCAGATATCTGAATTTCATTTTCAGGCTTCCACAGGATACGGGTATGATGACATCGGACGGGAAGCGCTCGAGAGGATATATGCCGATGTATTTGGAGGGGAGGCTGCCCTGGTAAGAAATCAATTTGTGTCCGGAACCCACGCCATCAGCACAGCTTTATACGGCGTATTAAGACCGGGAGATGAACTCATGTATATTACCGGAAGGCCATATGATACATTGGAGGAAATAATCGGTCTGCGGGGCCGTTCCGGCAGCGGTTCACTTAAGGAATATAACATTTCCTACCGGGAAGTAGAGCTTCAACACGGATTGATTGATACTGAAACGGTGCTGAAGTCGGTACGGGCTGAAACGAAAGTTCTCGGCATTCAACGGTCCTGCGGTTATGATAACCGTCCCTCCGTTAATATCTCTGAAATCAGAAGAGCAGTTGAAGCGATTAAATCTGTTTATCCGGATATGATTATATTTGTAGATAACTGTTATGGAGAATTTGTCGAATCGGAAGAGCCCCCTCACTGTGGGGCGGACCTTACAGCAGGATCTCTTATAAAAAATCCCGGTGGCGGGCTCGCTAAAACAGGAGGTTACATTGTAGGTGACTCTTCCTTAATAGAGCAGTGCTCATTCAGGCTGACGGCGCCAGGAATAGGAGCAGAGGGAGGCGCGTCCCTTGGGCTGCTGAGGGACATGTATCAAGGATTTTTCATGGCGCCCCACACGGTAGGTGAAGCATTAAAAGGAGCTGTTTTTACATCAGCTTATCTTGGAGCACAAGGGATGGAGACATTTCCTGCACCGGAAGACGCCCGCACAGACTTAATTCAGTCAGTTTCATTTCCGACGAAGGAGTCGATGATAGCGTTCTGTCAGGCTGTGCAGTCCTGGTCGCCCGTTGATTCCCACGTAAAACCCCACCCATCTCCCATGCCGGGATACGAGAGCGATGTCATTATGGCAGCAGGAGCTTTCACACAGGGGGCTAGTATTGAACTTTCAGTGGATGGTCCACTGCGTGAACCGTACCGGGCTTATGTCCAGGGGGGACTTACTTTTGAACATGTCAAAACTGCTGTAGTCAACGCAGTGAAACAGCTTGAAGAAAACAGGATGTTGGGCAATAAATTGTAATTAATTGAAGCAAACTGAACGATATAAGAGCCCTTTTGGAACTGCAGAGTGTTTTCGGGCGAGAAAAAGCTGTAAAGCAGCACATGCATTGTCAGAAAATTTCCCTGTCAGAAAACCTGACAAAAGTATGCATAACTTTTAAAAATGAGGGTATTATACAACTATCGCAGCGGATGATTCGTGTACAGTAATTAATAAACGGAGCTGCTGTTCAGATTATTGAAGGAGGAGAATGATTGCATGAGTAAAACGACTAGAAAAGACATCCTTAAAATGGCAGAAGAGGAAAATGTAAAATTTATCCGTCTGCAGTTCACTGACCTGCTTGGTATTATTAAAAACGTGGAAATTCCGGTGGATCAGCTGGAAAAAGCACTGGATAACCTGATGATGTTCGACGGATCTTCCATCGAAGGTTTTGTACGTATCGAAGAATCTGACATGTACCTTCACCCGGATCTTGAAACATGGGTAGTCTTCCCATGGACACCGGAAAAAGGGAAAGTAGCCCGTCTTATCTGTGATATTCATAACCCTGATAAAGACAGAACTCCATTTGAAGGAGATCCTCGGGGTGTTCTTAAAAAAGTACTTAAGGAAGCTGAAGAGCTTGGGTTCTCTGATTTTAATATTGGACCGGAACCGGAATTCTTCCTTTTCAAAAATGACGAAAATGGAGAACCTACACTTGAACTGAACGATAAGGGTGGATATTTCGACTTGGCACCTACAGACCTCGGCGAAAACTGCCGTCGTGATATCGTGCTTGAGCTGGAAGACATGGGCTTTGAAATTGAAGCTTCCCACCACGAAGTGGCACCGGGACAGCACGAAATTGATTTTAAATACGCTGATGCCGTAACAACATGCGATAATATTCAGACGTTCAAGCTGGTTGTTAAAACTATTGCACGTAAACACGGTCTGCACGCTACATTTATGCCAAAGCCGCTCTTCGGTGTGAACGGAAACGGAATGCACGCCAACATGTCCCTTTTCCGCAGCCCGAAAGACAATGCATTTTACGATGAAAAAGCAGAAAACGGTCTGAGCGAAACAGCAATGCATTTCCTTGCAGGTATCTTAAAGCACGCAGATGCATTTACAGCAATTACTAATCCTACCGTTAATTCATACAAGCGTCTCGTACCTGGTTACGAAGCGCCGGTATATATTGCATGGTCCATGCGTAACCGTTCGCCGCTTGTACGTATTCCATCCTCACGCGGCCTGAGCACGAGAATTGAAGTGCGAAGCCCGGATCCTGCAGCAAACCCATATCTTGCTATGGCTGCCCTGCTGGCATCAGGACTTGATGGAGTTCGCAAAAAAATGGCTCCTCCGGAAGAAACAAACCGCAACATTTACGCGATGGATGCGAAAGAGCGTGCGGCAGAAGGAATTGATGCGCTTCCGGCTTCACTGAAAGAAGCAATTGAAGCTCTTGCGAAGGATGATACAATTACAAACGCTCTCGGTGGTCATGCTGTTGAGCACTTCATCGAATCAAAAGAAATCGAATGGGATATGTTTAATACCCAGGTTCATCCATGGGAGCGCGAGCAGTATATCCAGACGTATTAAAAGTAGAATTTAGAGTGGACTGTATTAAAAAAAAGGCCCATTATGATGTGAAATGAAAAAGCGGTGCCGGATGTTTCCGGTACCGCTTTTTTCCCTGAAATTGAAAGTATTTCGTATAATACGAAGGTTTTTCACTTTACTTTAGTTTTTTCACGTTTTTTATCGGGTATACGTATTTATAGTACGGCAGATGTCCAGGCCGTCTTTAGTGTAGAAACGACTATTATTCAAAGGAGGAGTACTCATGAAAGTTACTGCTACTTATATTACAGGAGAAAATTCCAGTGGAAATGTTATCTGGGATCACAATAACAAGAAGAAGATAGATCTGGAAATTCCAGACAGTAAAAAGCAGGATGAGGAATTTGTTGAGCAGAAGATTGCAGAAAATGTAACTGATCAAAATATTAAATTAGTACACTTTGAATAATCAATTAACCCGGAAA
>PWLM01000236.1 GCA_003560495.1 Bacillus sp. (in: firmicutes)
AGCAGGTTGACCGCTTCTAGGGCAAAAGTGGAAAAAGTAGTAAAAGCACCGAAAAAGCCGGTTCCGGCTGTAACGAACCATGTGTCGTCGTAGGCCTCCATTGGAATAGTCTGCATATAAAGGCTTAAAAAAACACCGAGCCCAAAAGAGCCGATTATATTTACGAGAAGCATCGGCATCGGGATGAACTGCTTTGAGAATTTTTGGGCGAAAAACATTCCGAGCATGTATCGGCATACTGCGCCTGCTGCCCCTGCGAACATCAGCCAGATCACTGTCATAGGGAAGTTCCCCCTTTCCCTTTAAACAAAAACGAGACGGAATAAAAACCTATTAGGGCGGCAGCCAGTCCTCCAAAAATAGACTCCCCTAGGTAAATCACCGGTGCCTGGGCATCCTGTGCAGCGAGCATTACTGTATCAGAAGCAAGGGTGGACATCGTCGTCAGCCCGCCGCAGAAGCCGGTTCCGATACCAACCTTGACCCATTCGGGCGCTTTTTTTGTCAAAAACCAGGCAGTAACAGCACCGAGTATAAAACTGCCGCCTGTATTTTCAATAATTGTTCCGTAAGGATAGTCTGAGGGAAGGACGGCGAGGTTAATTACGTATCGTAAAAGAGTTCCGAGAGCCCCTCCTGCAGCAACGGCTGCAATAATTTTCAGTGACATCCTTTCCGCTCCTTTCTGCGTTCGCTGGAGGCTTTTATTACATTTTTTCATTTTAACACGGGGACGGGAAGAACGTAATTGACATATTTTCTTTCCTCATGCTAAAGTTTGCATAGGAATTAACGATAAAACCTCGTTAGGTGAGGCTCCTGTGCAGGAGATACGCTGCTGCCCAAAAACGTCCAAAGACGCCAATGGGTCAACAGAAACTATCGACATAAGGTGGTTTTTAATGCAGCTGGATAACCAGTCCTATGCCGCACAGTGCTAAAGCTCTACGAATGGAGGGGGAGTCTTTTGACGGAAGTGTGCATAAGCACCCTCTCTTTGCAGAGGGTGCTTTTTATTGTCCGCAGGTTTTCTGAATGAAAACAACCCAATTTTGAAAGGTGGTGGGGCAGGTGGATCCAGTTCCGAGACCAGGCTTATTTACGAAAACAGATGACAGCAGGCGGCGGGTCTTTCCTGCCTGGGAAGGACCTGCCTGAATAAAGGGGGCGTGAATCGATGGTTAAACTCAATCAATATACGAGAGACGAATACAAAAAATTTATCATTTCCAAAATAGACGATGAAGCATCACTGGAAGTTCACGAGACAATGATGGATCTGCATCCGACTGACCGCTCGGAAATATACAGAGAGCTGACGGAGCTTCAGCGTCACTTTATCCATCAGGTGCTCAGCCCGAAAGAAATCGGGGAAATTTTTGAGCAGCTCGAAACAGAAGAGCAGGAGCAGTTTATCCGGGAAGTGGATGAGCTTTACGCTGCGAGCATGTTTGACGCTATGTATGCAGATGATGCTGCCGATTTTCTGGCAGAAATGAAAGAAGAAAAAGCGAAAGAAATCCTCGGATCGATGCACAGGGAAGAAGCAGAAGAAGTCCGTGAGCTGATGTCTTATGAAGAAGGCACAGCCGGGGCGCTTATGACCAAGGAATTCATTATTCTGCGGGAAAGCGAAAAGGTGAAGGATGTTCTTGTAAGACTGCGTAAAGAAGCTCCTGATGCAGAAACGATTTATTATCTTTACGTCATCGACGATGACCATAAACTGGCAGGAGTTGTATCCCTCAGGGATTTGATTATTGCTGATCCGGAAGATGAAGTGGTGGAACCGATGAGCACCCGGGTGGTCTCTGTCGATACAGAGGATGATCAGGAGGATATTGCAAGGCTGATTAAAAAATACGATTTTCTTGCTGTGCCGGTTGTTACAAAACAAAATACACTTGTCGGTATCATTACGGTAGACGATATTCTGGATGTAGTAGAAGAAGAAACAGAGGAAGATTTCGGGGAGATTTCCGGGGCACGGGGTTCACTGGATGCAAAAATTTCTTCTTTTGAAGCAGCAAAAAAAAGAGCCCCGTGGATTATAATGCTTATGTTTCTCGGTTTGATTACGGCAAATGTCATCGGCCAGTTTGAGGAGACACTCGAAGCAGTGGTGCTGCTTTCTGTATTTATTCCGCTTATTATGGACTCAGCGGGTAATACCGGAACCCAGGCGCTGGCGGTAATGGTGCGCCGGCTTGCTGTCGGGTCCCTGGATAAAGGAGCCATATTCAGCATGGTGAGAAGGGAATTCGGTACGGGGATACTGCTCGGTTTATTTTGTGCAGTCACTCTTTTAATACTCATTCCGTTCTTCTACGGCAGCTTTATGCTCGCAGGTATAGTTGGGCTTTCCCTCTTTTTAACGTTAAGCGTTGCAACGATTGTAGGAGCTGTTATTCCTATTATTATTAATAAACTGAAGATTGATCCGGCAGTAGCTTCCGGACCGTTTATTACGACGCTTAATGATGTTATCGGACTAATGATTTATTTTTCTATAGCTACAGCAATGCTTCAATATCTTCCGCAGTAAAAAAATCCAGGCATTTCGGTATGACTTCCCGCAGCTGAAGAGGGGCACACCAACGGGCGGCTTCCTTTCAAGAAAATCAGCTGGTTACGCTCATGTCTGCTGTGCCTTCCTTCAAAACGGGAAGGCACAATGAATCTTCAGCTTGTTTTTAAACCGCATTCGAATATTCTCTGCGGCTGCAGCTGAAAACCAAAAACAGAAAGTCCCGGCCGTTTTATTTCGGCCGGGACTTTCTAAATATGGGTACTGTTAAAGCCCTGTGTTATTTTTCAGGCTGCAGTAACAGCAGTGAATAGGGATAAAGCTTTAGAAATAATAAAAGAGGATTAGTGCTGAATCTTTTCCCTTAGTTCCGGAGGACGGTTTAACATAAACTGCTCCAGTGTAAGCTGCCAGTGAACCATCTGCAGCTGCTCTTTATCTCTCAGCATCCCTGCTTTTTCAAGCACGCGGATAGACCCTGTATTGTCATGCCGGCACTCCGCTGTTACTCTGGCAAGTCGGCATTGATCAAAAGCATAGGAGAGCATAGCTGAAAGTGCCTCGGAGGCATAGCCTTTCCGGCGCTGGTTTTTACATACCCCATAACCGATCTCTATCTCTTTATCTATCGGCGGCTTTCCTTTGAACCCAATATCACCAATTACTTCACCAGTCGTATTGGAAAAAATAATCCAGGGACCCCAGCCGTATAAAGAAGGATCTTTTTGGAGACTTTGAAGGTGGGCATTTAAATGAGCAGGGAAATAGTTGGCACGGAGCAGGCTTGGGAAAAGGTCGATTGACAGTGCTTCAAGTCTGAGTCGTGGTGAGTGAATGACCAATTCCATAAAAAAGTCCCCTTTCGGACTGCAAATAACATACTCTCTTAAACATTCCCTATTCGTTAAATGAATAAACAATGGAAGCTCAGCCGCTTTGAAAAAGCCTCTGCGCTTTCCATACTACCAGGAAATAAATATAATCAGCAGGTAGGCCAGAGCACCGAGGAACAGCATAGTTTCAATGATCGATCCTGTTTTGTAAAGCGGAAGGCTCGTACGCTTTTTCCGAAACGGGTAGAAAAGAGGAACACCCCCGTAGGAAAAAAGATCCGCCATTATGTGGGCGGCTATGCCGAAGCAGATACCTGCGAAGAAAGGCTGATCCATCTGCAAAAAGCCGTAAACCGCCAGAAAAAAGACAATCCCGGAATGAGTGATCCCCCGGTGCCCGAATAAAAATTTGATAATGAAAGACAGTGGTTTTGCCCGTCTTCCAAGCCAGGAGCGGGTTTCGTCAATGTCCGGGAGAACTGCGCCGATTAAAATGCCGGCGCCGGCAGCAGCACCGATCTCCCCGGAAAAAACAGGGAGGGGGCTTTCGGAAAGAAAAACAGCCCCTGCAGCGGCAGTGGCAAGATGACTATAATATCTCAAATGCGAACATCCTTTCTGGTTACCGGGCTTTAGTTTACCATAGGAACGAAAGGGAGAAAAGCAGAAAAAAAGCCGCAGACATTATTAAATCAACGCAAAGCCTGTCTCTTACGTAAACTTTGGGGTATACAGCGGTCAACTTAATTGAAACCACTGAACTACGGTCGTTAAATCCCGTTCTGTCGGCTTTTCCAGTAGTAGAACCAGCTGGACATAACCGGCCGGAAATCGTATGTTCTTCTTTAGTAAGAACTCAAAGCTTTAACAGAAACACCTGTGCAAATGATATGCACATTCTTCTTATCTATGTATTATTTTCATAACAGCCAAAAATGAAAGGAGGAAACATAACGTGGAAAA
>PWLM01000169.1 GCA_003560495.1 Bacillus sp. (in: firmicutes)
AAACACGAACACGAACACGAACACGAACACGAACACGAACACGAACACGAACACGAACTTAAACTTGAACGTGAACGCAAGGGGGGTTAATCTTATTTATTCGGTCGCAAACGGACTGTAAATACTCTTACTGGGCCGTCTTCCTGTTTTAGTGTGTCCTCAAACTCTACTGGGACTCCATACACTTGTGCGCGGGACTCAAATCCTGTTCGCAGGTCATCGAAGTTAACGACTCCCGCCGGTAAATGCGTCGTGTGCGTAGTGTGTGCTACGTTCGGGTTAAAGTGCAGAGTTATCTCGTCTTGGTGTTTACTTTCACGCACCATGAGTACCGTAACACTCTGTTCTGCATCAACGTCAACGTCAACGTCAACGTCAGTTACTTTCTCCTGAGCTATAAACCCTTCAAGCTTTTGTTGTATACTTTCCCAGTCAATTAATGCCAATATCTTTTGCGTCATTCCCCACCTGTATGCTACCGACATCATAGCTCCGTACGTAAGTTTCGAATCATAGACCCAAGTACGGGCGTCCCTTACTGGGTGAAATCCACGTGGTGGGGGATACGCTTTTACAGTTATGGTATTACTCCGTATGTCCTCGGACGGTACAAGACCCTGTTCACGTACAGCTCGTTGTATCTTACGAGCCTCATCTATTAGAAACCGCGGTATCTCTGCTACCGGGGGATTGTGTTGTATTGGAGTATCATCCCCTACTAAGTGTACCAATACCATCAAAGATGTTTCCTGCGGTGTAAGTTCTACTTTTAGGGTAGCAACCTCACTACTGCCTGTAGACTCTATATTGTCACGCACCAGACCCCAACGTATTTGTTCCGGTGTGTAATCCCCACGGGGTTCTGCCCTGTAAGACTCCAAAGACAATGACGTTGACGCCGACGCCGTTTCTCCGCCTCGGGCTTCCCATCCTTGGGGATGAGCCTGTACCTTGTACACCGGTTCCTCTGCCTCAGCATCATACACCACACGAGTATCATATCCTCGCCTACCTGTTTCAGAAGCCAATGCGTCTGCTGTTTCTAAGGGTGTTCTGACATCGGCACTCATTTCAACATTCTTACGACCCTCTTGCGTACGTACGCTGACACTCACAATACCGGAACTCCACGGTCTATCGACATCATCCCGCACCCGAAAGGGTGTATAGATAGCATACTCACGAACCATTATTTCCGCAATATTCCAATCAGCGAGACCCGCTACTATTTCCGGCGTAGGATGAGCCGTTACAGTAAATCTTTTACCACCCATTATAGGCACATCCTTTTCTATAATTCTGGAATCAAGCCCCTGTGCTTCTATTGTATCACGTACAATGTTTGCTATTTTTTCTATAGTGGGCGCTCCGGGTTCTGATACCGGTATATACACGGTTTGACCCCCCATTGATTCTAAACGAACATAATCATTCTGTCCTTCCAACGACCGGGTTTCAATGCGTGCTGCGTACGCCATTCTACCGGCATTAACTTCCTGACGAACACGAGTCCAATCTATATGTTGCAGGAATTCAAAACCACGTTCAATTCTATATGATTTAAGAGACAGTGATGATTGCGTACCTGCGTTCTCATCCGGGTCTTTCTTACTAACGGCATTTATATTTAATACCTGAGTATGATTCATGGGGTCTATTGATTTTTGATGTGATGTTGTCTTGTATCCCTGACTTTGTGCCTCGGATTCAATTGCAATCACTGCGTCCCGTACACTATAGAGTTTATGACTAACATTATAGTATGTCATACCCATAAGATGGCTGTATATAAATATGCCTAAAGTCCTTGTTCTACCACTGGGTATAATTATACGGGCTACGGGGGCTGTACCTGCACCCCGTTGTTCTAACTCTTCATCTACCCAATCCAAATTAATTGCTTTCTGAACCATTCTTAAATTAGGGTACACAACTATATTCCAGCCATATTCATGGCTCTCGACAACAACATCATAATCATAACCCGCAACTTCCTTGCGTACTTCGTCTGCAATCTCTCCGTGCGTAATTTCATTTACCGGAACTTTTGTTGCCCCTGTATGCCCTCTAATATATATCATATACGTATAACGACTATATCTATTTATAGAAATAGGAATATTATACAAACCACCCTGTACGTCTTTGTGTACAGAATCCCACGGTATACGCATTACTATTTTTTTAGCCAATGATGGTTCTCTATAGGATTGTACGGGATCCCGACGAACGGACTTAATAGACAACCCTGAAAGTGTAGCATCATCATACGGTTTTCTAATCTGTATGCTTGCAACAAATCTATTGTGTTCTCTGTCACGTTCGTGCCACATAACATTGGTTTCAAACCCGTAACCAGTCACTAACTCATATAGTTCATTCAATAACTCTTGTGGGCCTGTTTCCCTAACGTATACTGTTTTGTAATCTGGGGATGGTTCCCATGTACCCCCGTTATCATCATATTTTTTATAATGATTTATGTGTACATCCGATTTTAAACTCCCCATATCCAACGAGAATAATTCAAACCACCTTCCGGGATGGTATTCCGTAGCGTCCCTAAAGGATTGCCAATCAACGTGACTATTGATTAGTGCCAAATACTGTGCTTCTCTATAAGAGGTCTTACCCAGAGAACTCTCTGTCTCTGTCTCCATAAGTCGCTGGTCACCCATTCCGGTATATAATGTAGCACCGTATGTAGGATGGTGCATATGTGTGACCGTGAGTCCGAACTGATGCTGAAGTACTGTTTCAAGTTCCCCCAGCAGTTTATCAACGTTTGGTATAATCGTATCATACCGTGTTTTAATTGCATGGGTATACCCCGATTCTGTAACATCGTCCGGCACCCAATCGTATATTGTTACATTGTATTCCTTGCTCTCCATAGTTCCAGCACGTGTAAACTCTACAACGGGTATGAATACGGCTTTATTTTGACGCACATAACCAATAATTGCTTCCATAGGAAGAGATTCAATTATTTTACGAGCTTCCGGGGATACGCCCGGTAACCGGTAGGCTACTACATTCGCATTTATGTCGGTACTTATGCCCTCAAGGGACAAATTCTTATTTTCTGTGTCCATATTTTGTCAACTTATTGTTAACTACACCGGGTTCTATATTGTAAACCCCACAATTGTATAATATATTGTAATTTATACCCTAAAATACAAATCACGGTGTGTGGCAGACGTGGATGGATTCGAACCACCGACTCAGGGAGTCAAAGTCCCCCGCTCTACCAACTGAGCTACACGCCTGTATAAATAAAGGCTGACGACTATCGCCACATCGCCCGGCTGTCTGATGCTTTTGTTCTATTCACTTTCAGAAGGTACCTTCTGACAAGCGCCGGGTTTGTACACCGTGCCTATAAGCACGACGACCTAACCGGTACCCCAGACAAACGTCTTAGTGACGCACCGCTGTCACTGAATAGCCGTCAACCACTATATTAGTCTATTAACACTTTACGGAATACAAAAGAACAAGTTATACCAGATTTCAGATTCCAATCAGCAAATCCCCGTTCCCAGTCCATAACTAAGGTATCTTTATCGATACCGCCATGGAATTCCATATCGAAACTTTCATTATTGTACTTATAAATGAGCTTCATAACAGCTTCGTTATCCCCCCTAAGTATTACTCTGTTCCTCATTTTTTTGTGGGGGTCACCCCCACATATGACTACATAAAATAAGTCTTTGTTAATGGCTGTTTTTAAGGCAACAATATCAGTATATTCATTATTCATTTAATTCCTTCACAAGTTTACATGGCATACTATCTGTTTCCCTATTTTTAGATTAATGTGTGACGTGTGGCAAGAGTGGGAGTTGAACCCACACTGAACGGATTTTAAGTCCGCTACCTCTGCCAATTGGGTTACCTTGCCGTTACTTACCTTCAAATGGATACCGTTCAAGTACCAACCATTCGTTAGGTGACGTACCATCTACGGGAGTTACTACGTAACCATCATACTGTGGTGGCTCGTCAACAATTTTATACTTAAAAAATTTACCACGATTATCACTCCACAACACAATGGTACCCGGCTCTGGATTTCTTACTTCATCAACGTATTTATACATATCCTGATATTGTCGTACAATCCGACCGGGCAAAAAATATAAAGTTTCCGAATCCGATATTGTATTTTTACTGGAACCCATCGTTTTCCCTATCATAAAATTTAGGCGCAGGAAACCGCACGGGCTTGCCCTGCGGAGGAATGCGCCTTCCTCCTTTCAATTAGTGTTGAATTTCTTACTTTTAATCTTGTGCAATCTTTCTTTGTTTAATAC
>PWLM01000045.1 GCA_003560495.1 Bacillus sp. (in: firmicutes)
CCTTATGCCGGGGGCTTTTTTGTTCATCGCTGCCGCTGCAGAAGCTGCAGAACTATTAGTAAGATTTAATTACGTTATAGAAGGTGTCCCGTTCGACCGGTGTTTTACCGGCACCTTTAATAAGGTGGACCAGTTCGCTTCGTGTCAGACTCTGTGAAGTAAGGGCACCTACGGAATGTGAGATTCTTTCTTCAATAAGTGTGCCGTGGATATCAGAACTCCCGAAGGCGAGGGACATCTGGGTCAGCTGTACACCAATGTTAATCCAATAAGCTTTAATATGATCAAAATTATCGAGCATCAGCCGGCTGATAGCTACTGTACGCAGGTCGTCATATGCGGAGGTGCGGCGTTTAAGTCCCGCACTTGCTTTACGCGGCTGCATTGCGAGTGGAATAAATACCATAAATCCGTTTGTTTTATCCTGAAGCTGCCGGAGCCTGTCCATATGAATCAGGCGTTCTTCTTTAGATTCAATAGATCCGTAAAGCATCGTAGCATGAGTTTTCATTCCAAGATCGTGGGCAATTTCGTGCGCTTCAAGCCACTGATCAGTAGAAGCTTTGTCAGGGCTCATTTTAGCACGGTAATTTTCAGTTAAGATCTCTGCACCACCCCCAGGAAGTGTATCAAGCCCGGCTTCGACAAGCTGCTCCAGCACTTCGCGCATGGAAAGGCCGGCATGTCGTGCAAAAAATTCAATTTCCGCACCGGTATATGCTTTAATTGCACACTGCGGATAATGCTTTTTAAGCGTACGGATAGTATTCAGGTAATAGTCGAAAGGAACGTCCGTGTTATGGCCCCCGACGATGTGAAACTCCCGGATATTGTCATTCCAGCGTTTCTGAACGTACTCAAGAAGTTCCTCTTCATGCATCGTGTAGGCGCCTTCCTCTCCGGGCTTACGTTTGAAGCCGCAGAAGGCACAGCTTGCTTCACAGACGTTCGTAGGGTTGATGTACATGTTTTCTATAAAATAAACATTGTCGCCGTTTTTCTGCTCGTTCACTTGATTGGCGAGCTGGGCGACAGTTAATAGGTCCGGAGTTTCGTAAAGTGTCAGGCCGTCTTCAATTGTCAGGCGCTCTCCGTTTTTAACTTTCTCCTGGATTGCCTGCAGTTTGTCATCCATTACAATTGTGCTCATTTATAATCCCCTGCCTTTTCTATGTTAGGATATCCTTCAATATAGATATCCGCTGCAGTTATCAAAAATCTGCGCGGTGTCCAATAGAACTGCTGATAAAAGAACTACCGTCTGAAACATCCATGCTGCTTCGCTGCCCGAAACTATCTATATCTTACCACCAACCAAACTTCCTTGCCAAACGCAACGTACGTGTACAGTAAATTTGAAGGAGAAGATACATCTTGTTATACTAATAGGAAGAGGTTATCCAAGGAGGCGAAGTATATGATTACAATTACTGAAACAGCTGCTGCGCAGATTAAGCAGATGATGGAAGATAATGAAGATGCGAACTACATGAGAGTCGGTGTACAGGGGGGAGGCTGTACTGGTCTTTCTTATGGTATGGGCTTCGACTCGGAAGTACATGATGACGATAGTCAGGTTACGATAAATGGGATTGATCTCGTGATTGATAATGAAAGTGCACCGATGCTCGACGGTGTCACGATCGATTTCAAGCAGAACATGATGGGCGGCGGTTTTACACTCGATAATCCGAATGCGATAGCCAACTGCGGCTGTGGAGCGTCTTTCCGTACGGCTACAAACGCCGGCAAGCCGGAAGACTGCTGATTTATTTAAAAAATAAGGTCCGTACCCGTCTTAAATGGCGGGTACGGACCTTTTTTATGCGGAAGTTTAAAGAGCAGGCCCTTTTAAAAGCTCTGTGTTGTTAAAAGGAGACCTGCCGGGTAGAAACGGAGTTTTCTCCCATGATCAACTGAAAAATTAAAAGAGGCTTGTACTGTGTCCCGCAGTTGCCTTCGCCTTTGGATCGATGAGTACCTTTGCTTTGTTTACAGCAGTAGGAGCCTCACCGAAGCCTGTAGCTATAAGCTTTGCTTTTCCTTCATACGTTACGATATCGCCGACGGCATAAATACCTTCGATGTTAGTTTCGGTATTTGAATTAACGACGATGGAATTTTTAACGATTTCAAGTCCCCACGTTTTTATTGGACCGAGATCAGAAACGAAGCCGTAATTGACAATCAGTGAATCAATATCCACTTCCTCCGAGTGATCTCCATCTTTATGCTTCAATGTAACGCTTGTGATTTCATCGTTTTCATAGTGAAGCTCTTCAATACTGTAAGGTGTTTTAACGTTAATGCGTTCGGAATCTTCCATCTGCGACACGCTGTGTTCGTGGGCACGGAACTTATCCCGGCGGTGGACGATGGTTACTTCTTCTGCAATGTCTTCGAGCATCAGTGTCCAGTCGACGGCTGAATCTCCGCCGCCGGCAAGTACCACTCGATCACCGGCAAACTGGTTAATGTCGTTTACGAAATAATGAAGGTTCGTATCTTCAAATCGTTCTGCTCCTTCAATTTTCAGGCGGCGGGGCTGGAAAGCTCCGACTCCTGCGGCAATAACAACTGTTTTTGTTAAATGCTCTCCTTTATTTGTGCGCAGTGTAAAAATCCCGTCTGCATCTTTCTCTACATCCTGTACAGCTTCTCCGAGGACGGTAGCAGGGTCAAACTGGACAGCCTGCTCTACAAGGTTGTCCACCAGTTCCTGTGCCAGTACTTTTTTGTACCCCGCCACATCATAAATGTATTTTTCGGGGTACAGGGCAGAAAGCTGACCTCCGAGCTGGGGCATAGCTTCGATAATTTTAACTTTCATTTGACGAAGACCGGCATAGAAAGCCGTATATAATCCGACGGGACCGCCGCCGATAATGGTCAGGTCGTATACTTCTTGATCTTGTGACACGTTAAAGACACCTCCGACTTTAATATATTCCATTAAACTATTATAGCCTTTCTCCTGTTTAATGAAAAGGGAAGGGAATTGAAAAGGGCCGTTATTTATGGTTGAGAAAAAGAGAGGAAGAGGATAGAATAGAGAATGAATGTGCAGAGTTCATCAATTGTTCAAAAAAGTTGAAACTCCCTGATAAAACGCCTAAAATTACAAGAGTATCATAATGAAGAGTAAAAAGTACATACAGCTTAAAGAGCGGCATTGTCTTTCTCTAGGCAATTAAGTGAAAAAAATCACATTCTACGCAGCATATTCAATGGGAGATGCGTAGAGGCAAATTTCCTTGAGCTGTAAAAATTCATTAATTAATTGGAGTGAGCAGAATGAGCAATAAACCGAATATCGTCATTCTAGGAGCCGGCTACGGCGGGATGATTACTGCTGCCCGTCTGCAGAAATCGACGGCGTCAAAAGATGCAAACGTGACCCTTGTTAACAAAAACGACTACCATTACAAGACAACCTGGCTGCACGAACCGGCCGCGGGAACAATGCATCATGAGAAAGCCCGTATGGATATCTCTAAAATACTTGATTTGAACAAAATCAACTTCGTGAAGGACACTGTCGTAGAGATTAAGCCGGAGGAGAAGAAAGTTGTTCTCGGTACGATGGAACTGGACTACGACTATCTAGTTATTGGACTCGGTGCAGTGCCGGAAACATTTGGCATTCCAGGTGTCAAAGAGCATGCGTTTGGTATTACGAGTGTGGACTCGGTCCGTCAGATTAAAGACCATATTGATTATCAATTCGCGACTTACAGTCAAATGGAAGAAAAGCAAGACGAAATGCTGACCATCGTTGTAGCAGGTGCAGGGTTCACCGGTGTGGAATTTGTCGGGGAACTTACTGAACGAGTACCAGAGCTCTGTAAAGAGTATGATATACCGCGCGAAAAAGTAAAGCTCGTATCAGTGGAAGCAGCCCCGACCGTTCTTCCCGGTTTTGATGAAGAACTCGTGGAATATGCAATGAACCTTCTTGAAAGCCGCGGAGTAGAATTTAAAATTAACATGCCGATTAAAGAAGTGCGTGCAGACGGAGTCCTTCTTAACGATGATACGATGCTGAAATCCAACACGGTAGTCTGGACGACAGGCGTACGCGGGAACCCAGTGGTGGAAAATTCCGGTTTCGAATCTATGCGCGGCCGCATCAAAGTAGAAAAAGATCTGCGCGCACCTGGTTATGAAGATATTTTCGTTATCGGAGACTGCTCGCTGATCATTAATGAAGAAACAGAACGACCTTTTCCTCCGACGGCCCAGATTGCTATTCAGCAGGCATACACGTGTGTCAATAATCTTAAGGCGCTTGTTGAAGGTAAAAAGGAGCTCGAAGTATTTAA
>PWLM01000209.1 GCA_003560495.1 Bacillus sp. (in: firmicutes)
CTTTCAGTGCGCGGACGGCGGCGTTTGAGGCAGGAGTTCGCGCCAGTGCTGTGCAGGTGCAGTCCGAAGCCGAGGCCGAGCGTTTGAAGTTCGACGCTTACCGCACCGAGATCGAAGGTATCCGCACAGGCATCCAAGCCGAAGCGGCTCGGGTGCAGGGCATGGCTTCGATTTACGGATCGGATGCTTCAATCTATGCTGCCGGTGGTCAGATCGCCGCGAACAAGACAGACGCCAGCACCCGACAGTTCCAAGCTAAGCTTGAAGAACAGCGCTCCAAGGTGGAGCTGAGTCTGAACGCCACCGGATTGAACGTGCAACAAGTTATAGGGTTGTCACAGGTTGGCGCGAACGTCGCTACCGGGCGGGCGCAGGCAGCAAGCCAGTTAGCCGCAGCCAGTATGAGTTCGGTGAACGCCTCCGCTTCAATCAGTGAACAGGGCAGTGCTGCAAATAACTGGTCGCACAGCAGCACCTTCCAGCAGAGCGAGAGCACCAACCACAACTTCAATGAGAATCGGTCAGGAGAGCTTTGATCATGCCACAGCATAGAGACGACAAGCCTAAGTCCCAGGTTGACGCGGTTCAGAATCGGGGGCGTGGCCGTCAGCAGATCAACCAAGACAACCCGCCTGCAAGGCCAGGTGCGTCGCTGCGTAATCGATTGCCCGAAGTAGTGCGTGGATCGCCTCAGCCTGCCCAACCAGCGCAACAAGGTGGCGAGGGTCGGATGTCTGACCAAAGTGGCTCGACCGAAGCTCGCGCCAGTGCTGAGCAGGACCATCGCGATAGTATCTCTCGTCGCGAGGAAATCTTTGCTCTTGAACCTTCAGGTCCGCAGCAAGGTGAACGGGCGAGTTTACGTGGTCCGCAGCCGAACAGAACTGTAGGGGAGGGGCTCAGGTCGAACGCTTTTGGGCTGCGAGACGGGACGCAAGTTGTGTCTGCCAGCGACGGTTTTCAGCGCGTCAGTGTTGAACCTACGACGGGTCGGCGTATCGTCACTGGCGAGGATGGTTTGGCCCGGTTTGAGTCAAGGATTATCGGCGGTGATCGCGGGCAGCGCCCCTCGCTGCGACGTGGTGGCATCCCGGACGCAGGTAGCCGGGAGCTGGACACTACATTGGCGTCAGGTACCGGCGAGCACGGCGAGCCAGTGTTCGACAACGCTTCGATTGAACGAGGTATTGAATCTGGAGCTATCCGAGACCCGCGAGCCGAAGAAGAACGTATCGCCAGGAACAGGTTGCAAGACCAACAAAACTTGCTGCATCCGTCGCGTCGTGAATTGGAGGTCGAGGCAAATAACCCCGCCCAAGCTGAGGTTAATGCAGCAGAGAGGCAGTCGTTACGCGAGATGCAAGCGAGTTTGGCGGGGCAGCAGGGTGAGCGGCAGGGGATTACTGTTAATACGCCGATCGGCGAGCTGGGCGGACGTTCGCGCCAGGAGATCGCCAATGATGTCGCTCCTTCCGTCAACGCAGCTCTGCAAAGTGCAGACATTGAGGTAGCAGAAGGCGAGGATGTAGGCGGTGCGTTTGCGAATTTCCTCGGCACCTCCGTTCAGAACGCGCAGAACTTGCCGGGTATCGCAGACACACAAGATCTGATCGATCTGTATGCAATAGCAAGGTCGATGCCGGGAGCGGCTACCCGAAGCAGTTCGGATAGCGAGCCCCTGGATGCGGCGGCTACTCTTGAGATGTTGCAGGAAGGTGCACTGAACCAGACAGGCGGGTTGTTCCAGAGGGGGGACAGGATCAACGTCGGTTCTGACCAGTTCAGGCTGCGCCAATTCCAGGGCCGCGCACGATCCGGCATGGAACGCATCATGCAGAATTACCGGCAGGATGTAGAACGCCAAGGTATAAACTCCCTCGTAGAAACCGGGAAGATGCCCGAGGGCTTTAATGAGAACGAGCGTAACTTTGCTGAGCAGTCTATTCGTGAACAGGGCGCTGAAATTGTTTCCCGCGTCCCGGAGATAGACCAGGAGCTGTCTCAGTTGCGCGAGACTCAGTTCCGGTCAGGTTCCGAAGAACGCGCAGGTCAGCGACCGCCCGGATTAGCAGCAGGGCGCGAACGTGACCCAGGACGTGCTGCGCAGTCAGAGGCACGTCGTGCAAGAATCCGGGAATTGGAAGGGGAAAAGAAAGCTGAAGAAGAACGGATTAACAACATGCCCTTGGAAGAACTGGCTGCTGAGATCCGAGCCGAACGCGCCGCACAGCAAGCTAACGAAGAGACGAGGGATCTTTAATGCCTGAACGTCGAAGGTCACTACGCCGACCGCAACGCGAGGAAGAAGAGGATTCCCTTGGCGGGCTGCGTTCCCGGCCTGCGCCAAGAGAACAGCTCAGTCCCGGAGGCTTGCGTGATCGGCCTTTGCCGGAAGAAGAACTGGCTCACTTGGAACGCACTGAGGGAGGTTTGCGCAACCACGTACCTGAGTCCGAGATCCGCACTTCTATACAGCGTGGCGATCGCAGTGCGTTTCGACGCGGCCTGGCTCAAGGCGGGGCTCAGATCCGCGCTACCGCTCCTGCGATCGGCTCGCTTGCGAGAGGCATCCTCGGTGACGAGGAAGGCGCACGGGCGAGCGCCGAGCGTTCAATGGAAGAACAAGAGCGTGGGCAGGCCCGAGGGCCACAGACTTCGTTCCAGGGGGTACTTGAAGGTGAGCACGGCGTAGGCGAGTACCTCGCTGGTCTCGCTGGTTCACAGGCACCTGTGCTTGCCACAATCTTCGGCACGGGTGGTGCGCTCGGTCTCGCCGGTCGCGCCGCAGGCCACGGTGCTCAGCGCCAGGCTGTACGTACTGTCGGTGAGACGGTTCGCAGACGCGCAGCGGACACGGCAGCGCGGCGTAAGGTCATCGACCGCGCTCACGGCGAAGGACGCCGAGCCACGCGCTCTGAAGCAGGGCAGCTTGGTCAGGCGACGACCCGCGAGCGCCATGCTCGTAAAGGACTCAACGAGGTACTGCTACGGCAGGAGACGGCACGGCAGCGCGGCGGCAAGTATGGCGCAGCGGCAGGCAGCTTCGCCGCGATCACCGGTACGATCTCGGGCGAAGGGGCACCGATCATTCTTGACGAGGACAGCGACGCTTCTGTGCGTCAAAGAGCGTTGTCTGCGGCGGGCGGTTCACTCGTGGGCGGCTTCATTAACACATTGCCAGCGATGCAGGTGTTCAGAAACCTCGGGCTGGGCGGCACGGCCAATCACTTGACGACTGAAGCCCTGCGCAGACAGACTCGGGTAGGTACGATGGCGCGGGGTGCGGGAAAGACCGGCACCTTCGAAGCATCAGCGGAAGCGGCGACCCAGGCGACCATGCGTACGGCGCACAAGCTGATCAACGAAAACATCGAGGTCTTCAGCGACGAAGGTTTGATGGAGATGCTCGAAGGAGCGATCGCCGGTTCGTTGATCGGTGGTGCCATGGGCGGTGTCTCCAGCTTCAGGCTGACCATGCCGGGGCCGACCGAGAGTGACACGCTGCGACGCAACGGCGAGAAGCAGCTTCAGGGGCGCAAGAACCGCCTACAGTTCCTCTCCGAAGACGAGCAAGCCAATCGTAGCCAGCACCCGAACGTACGTATAGACAAGGCCAAGTCAGCCGTGATCGGCGACGTGGTCCACGAGAGCCTGGCCATGGACGAGGGCCCTGCGGAGCACACTTATGAAGACGCACTGGAGACCGGGCGACTGCTGCGCGTACTGATCGACCCGGAAGCAGAGTCAGGCGAGATCGTTACGCTTAAAGACGGCACGGAAGCCACGATGGCCGAGGTGGCGCTGGAGCTTCTGGAACAGCGCTACGGTATCGATCTGTCACAGGTGATCGATCTGGCTCGCGAGACATTCGCCGAGGTCGAGAACTTCGATCTTGGCCGGATGGAAGCAGAACTCGATAGGCAAGTTGAACTCCAGGAAACTCAAGCTGAGGTTGAGCGGCTTCGAGGCGTGGCACAGAGAGCCGACGAGGCGCAGGGGCAGATTGCTGGCCGAGAAGAGCTTACTCAAAGAATAGAGCAACTGAAAGAGCGCGTCCAAGAGCTGCGGAGACCAACTGAAACAGCCGTAGAGACCGCTGACCCAGGCCAGGTGTTTGACCAAGCTGAGGATGGCACGGCCGGCGAGACGGCTCAGACCGCGCCGGTTGATCCGAATGCTGGGGTTGATCCACGCTCCGGTGATGCGTTGCAAAACGTCGAGCCGCCTTTCCGCCCTGCCCTGGGCCAGCGCGAAGGCCAACAGCC
>PWLM01000013.1 GCA_003560495.1 Bacillus sp. (in: firmicutes)
CCGGAAATTGTTATCGAAACTCCCAAAGATAAAAACCACGGGGACTTTGCCTCCAATCTGGCGATGCAGCTCGCACGCACAGCAAAAAAAGCCCCGAAAATGATTGCGGAAGATATTAAAGAGAATATTAACTACGAAGCAGCCAGCGTAGAGAAACTGGATATTGCCGGGCCCGGATTTATTAATTTCTTTATGAAAAAGGACTATTTGAGTGATATCGTCCGGACCGTTCTTGCAGAACCGGAAGAGTTTGGGCGCTCCAATTACGGCAGAGGTACAAGCGTACAGGTGGAGTTTGTTTCCGCCAATCCTACTGGAACGCTTCACTTAGGACATGCCCGCGGTGCAGCTGTAGGAGACTCGCTTTCCAATATCCTTGATAAGACGGGATATAATGTTTCCAGGGAATACTATATTAACGATGCGGGTAACCAGATCGACAACCTGACACTTTCCCTTGAGGCGCGCTACCTGCAGGAAGTTGGAGCAGAAGCGGAAATGCCTGCAGACGGCTACCACGGAGCAGATATAATCGGTTTTGCCAAAGAAATTGCCGAAAACTACGGCGACCGTTTTAAAGAGGAAGATGAAGAAAAGCGCCGTGCCTTTTTCCGTGAATACGGCCTGAAGCGGGAGACCGATAAGCTGAAAAACGATTTGGCTGATTTCCGTGTGACGTTCAACAACTGGTTCTCTGAATCTTCGCTGTACGACGAAAACAAAATTCAGCCGGTGCTTGATGAACTGGAAAAGCGCGGGAAAACATACGAGCACGAAGGAGCCGTCTGGTTCCGTTCCACAGAGTATGGGGATGATAAAGACCGCGTGCTGATTAAAAATGATGGAACGTACACGTACCTGACTCCGGATATAGCCTACCATAAAGACAAGTTTAACCGGGGCTTTGATGAACTGATCAACATTTGGGGAGCAGATCACCACGGCTATATTCCCAGAGTGCAGGCAGCCATCCAGGCGCTCGGCTACGAAAAAGAGCAGCTGACAGTGCAGATTATCCAGATGGTTAATCTGTTTGAGAACGGCGAAAAAGTTAAAATGAGCAAACGGACCGGAAACGCCGTGACGATGCGTGAGCTGATGGAAGAAGTCGGCATTGACGCGACCCGCTACTTCTTTGCGATGCGCGCGGCAGAAACCCACCTTGACTTCGATCTCACGCTGGCCAAATCCGAATCCAACGAAAACCCGGTTTATTACGTGCAGTATGCCCACGCCCGTATCTGCAGCATGCTTCGTCAGGCAGAGGAAAAAGGCTGGAGTATTGATCCAAAAGCGGATCTTTCCCCGCTTTCAAGCGAAAAAGACCAGGATCTGATGAAAAAAATCGGGGAATACCCGGAAGCGCTCGTCGATGCAGCGAAACGTCATGCACCGCATCGTATTACAAACTACGTTTATGAGCTGGCACAGACACTGCACAGCTTTTACAATGCAGAAAAAGTACTCACAGACGATGAAGAGCTGACGAAAGCCCGTCTTGCGCTTGTAGAAGCCGTCCGCATTACACTTGCAGATGCTTTGAAAGTCGTTGGAGTCAACGCACCGGAAAGAATGTAGTGATGATAGATTAAAAGCCGTCCTTGAAGTGAGGACGGTTTTTAATGTGGATGTGGGCAGCAAGACGGATTATAACTGCCGGTAAGCAGATGAAAAAGGTACACTCAAAAAAATTTGACATTTTTTCAATCAGCGATGAAATAATTTTCTAAATAGGAGTTTTATCACTAGATGTCCGTACCTCTTTCTGCTACTATGAAGAAAGTGAAAAAAATTGGTTCCAGACGAACACAAGGAAGGTGAACAAAATGCAGGATGTTTTATTGGCACTGCTTGCGGGTTCGATTGTAGGTTTTCTTTTTGCATGGATAAAGCTCCCTATTCCAGCTCCGCCGGCTCTTCCCGGAATTATGGGTATATTTGGTATATATTTCGGATATAAAATTTTTCAGTGGGTTTCCACATCATTTTTTGCTTAGATTTACGCCTCCAGTACAGCGTCTTAGGACCTGTACTGGAGGCTTTTTGTTTTCCGCCAGGCGGGACCGGTAGAATTATGAAGAAAGTTGGTAGAATTAATCTATGATTTGGAAGTATTATCCTTAATTGAAAGAAAAAAATTGAAAGTTGGTAGAATTCCGGCCGGGGTTGGTACTATTCCGGAGAGAAGCTGGAAGAATTCCGCCCCTGTTTGGTAGAATTCCAACCTATCCCATCCTGCTGAACCATACTCACTGCCCATACTATAACGGGTTCCTGATTAACAGCCGGGCCGGACAGGCATCAGTAATATCTCCCTGGACTTTTCATTCAGCCTTTCCTTCAATTTACCTCTTCACAAAGTCTAAAAGAAAACAAAAGAGGGAAAAACAGGAGCAGGAGGCGGTAATAATGACAAAGAACCACGACTACTGGATGAAAAAATGTATTCGTATGGCAGAGGATAACGTGAAGGCGGGGCAGAGCCCTTTTGCTTCGATCATCGTAAAGAATGGTGAAGCAGTATCGTACGGTGTGAACGACGCCAAAGCATCCTTCGATCCGACAGCGCACGGAGAAATACGCGCGATACAAAAAGCAGGCAGAAAGCTGCAGACGGTTAACTTGTCCGACTGCGTGCTCTACACGAACTGTGAGCCGTGTCCAATGTGCCTTGGCGCCATTTACTGGAGCGGCATTACTGAAGTCTGGTACGGACTTTCCGTGGAGGAACAGATGGAATTTGATGAGCTGCCAAAAGAAATGTATGAAGAATTTCAGAAGCCGGAAACCGCCAAAAATCTGTCCATGAAAAGTTTGAGCAGTCAAGTCGAAGGGCGGCGGCCTTTTCTTGTGAAACAATAGTGTTCCGCCGGCTGTTTTGAAAAAAGATGTAAGGCGGGAGGAAAACGGTCCAGCATCATAGAAAAAGAGACGACAGGACAATATTTGTCGAGGGAGGACTGTAAAATGCAGACAAGCAAAAGAAAATACCTTCTTCTTGTAATTTTCCTGACAGTTACTTTCCTCATGGCTGCAGCATTCAGTTACAGCGGGTATTCGAAGAGTGTGCAGGACTGCAGAGACAGCGGCGGTACAGTCACCGAAGATCAGCTTGGGTTTTTAGCAGTCACCTGGTCTGTTTCCTGTGAAGAATAAGTTTCAGTTTCCGGAAGAAACAGCTCCGCTCAACGAGTCCTTCCATTTTTCACATAAAAACAGTGCTCTGGATAAAAGAGCACTGTTTTTTCCGGATCAGGCTCTCAGCATGCGCAAGCCGTTCAGAATAACGAGAATCGTACTTCCTTCGTGCCCGATAACTCCAAGTGGAAGGCTGAGATGCACTTGGGGAAGGAAATTGGCAGTAATGAGCATAATGATGACCGCGACAGAGAAAATCAGATTCTGTGTTACAACTTTTTTCAACCGGTGGGATAAACGGAAAGCCAGCCGGATTTTGGAAAGTTCGCTTCGCATGAGTACGAGATCGGCGGTTTCAATAGCTACGTCTGTTCCCGAGCCCATAGCAATTCCGATATCCGCACGTGCCATCGCCGGAGCATCGTTTACCCCATCGCCGATCATCAGTACCGAGCCGTATTGTTTCTGAAGTTTTTCGATTTCTGTTACTTTTCTTTCCGGAAGACACTTGGAAATCCATGAATCGAGACCGATCTCATGGGAAATGGCCCCGGCTGTCTGTTCATTATCCCCGGTAATCATAACCGTATGGACGTTATGACGCTTCAGCTCGCTGATAAACTGTTTCGCTTCCGGGCGTATTTCATCTTTCAGCCCGAGGAGCGCCTGGGGTATATCATTTTTCATTATAAAAATAACGGTATGGCCCGTTTTCGTCCATTCAGCGTGCGCTTCCCGTGCTTCTGCTGACCAGCTGCCGTGCCCGGTGAGAGCTTCGTTGCCGATCAGCCACCGGTCATCGCCGACTGCAGCTTCAACACCATGGCCGGTATGATCCGTGACTTGATCGATGGAAGCCTGCTCCGCGGTAACTTTCGCTGCATGCTTTACAACAGCCCGCGCAAGCGGATGGGAAGACTGTGCTTCCACCCCGGCTATCACTGCAAGAAGGTTCTGTTCTTCCACAGCCTCCGTCTCTAGGAAAGACTGGACTACGCGCGGCTCTCCTTCTGTAAGGGTACCTGTTTTATCAACGGCCACCGCATGAATACGGGTCAGCTGCTCGAGAGGGATCCCGCCTTTGGAAAGTATACCGTTCCGGGC
>PWLM01000007.1 GCA_003560495.1 Bacillus sp. (in: firmicutes)
CCGTGCTGATACGGGCTCATCGTCCCTGGATCCACGTTAATGTATGGATCGAATTTTTGAATCGTTACTTTCATTCCCCTATTTTTCAGCAGGCGTCCGAGGGAAGCCGCTGTAATGCCTTTACCGAGGGAGGAAACTACCCCGCCGGTTACAAAAATATACTTTGTCATGACTATTCATCTCCTTTATTTTCAGCAGACAGGCTGACTGCCAGTCCATTCAGGGAGCTTGATCCCCCACTTTCAGCTTTTCAGCGGGTCTTTAAAAATGAAAAGCGCCCCCTCTTTAATGTAAAAGAGGGGGCGCGTGACTGTTTCATTCACAGGATACGTGCATCACGTACCACTGCTCCTTTTTAGGGAGCCCAAACATGATTTTATCGGCGTCCCGTTGAAAAGTCAAGCACAGGATTTACTTCTCTTCTTCCTCGTCTTCTTCTGCTTCTTCTTCCGGGAGATTATCGGAAGTATCCCCGAATTCATCCTCCGGCAGTTCGTCTACATCGGTGTCGTCCTCATTGGCCAGTTCGTCCAGCTCGTCTTCAATGTCTTCGAACTCATCGTATTCTTCAAGTTCATCGTCGAAGCCTTCTTCTTCCTTGGCAGCTTTACGTCTTTTAGGCATCATCTGGGAAAGCTCTTCCTCTGTCTGCTCGAACGGGTACCAGGAGCGGAGGGCCCAGCGGTTGTCCCCGAGGTTGACGAATCGTCCATCAAGGGACATCTGTGTATAAAGGTGGGCAATACGCTCGTTTCTGCGCTCTTTTGTGAGACCTTGAATTTCTGAAACTCTGTTGATTAGTACTCCGTAGTCTTCCGGGCTGTTCTTTTCTTCCAGCAGCTCAAACGTTACTTCAATCATGGAAATTTCCTTCAGCTGTTCTTCCGTGTAATCTTTTAAACTCATGTTTGGCACACCCTTTCTCTCTTCTCATATATCCGGCATGATTCCCGCTTCACAGGTATCGACTTTACGCATAAATTCATACCTTCCATTATAAACACATAGAAGGCTGTTTTTCCAGCAGATCGCAGAATTTTTTCCCCGGTTTCCGTCTATGGAGGGACAGAGTGCATAAACGAACCTTTCCGACGTGTAAATCGTCGGGAAATAGGGGTGCTGGCAGGGACAGCCGCCGCGATTCTACTAATTTCTGCTGGAATTCTACCAACTTTCGCCGGAATAGTTCCCTCCTTTCTCCCGAATTCTACCAATCTTCGACTTTTTTCTCCTAAATGAAGATAATCCTTCCAAATGAAAGGTTAATTCTACCAGCTTTCCTCATAATTCTACCAAATGAATGAAGCTGCAGATGAGACAAGAAAAGGTCCAGGACGTTAAACTGTCCTGAACCTTGACTGACTCTCATATTCAATACGGGTTACAGGTTGCGACGGTACTGGCCGCCTACTTCGTACAAAGCAGAGGTGATCTGTCCGAGGCTTGCGGAGCGGACAGTCGTCATCAGCTCGGCGAAAATATTGCCTCCGTCAAGCGCTGTCTGCTTCAGAGCTTCGAGTGCTCTTTCTCCTTCTGAGGCGTGCTGGTTCTGAAATTCTTTCAGCTCATTGATCTGAGCTTCCTTCTCTTCTTTCGAAGCTCGTGCCAGCTCCATATCGAAATCTTCTTCCGATGGAGGGTTCGGGTTGAGGTACGTGTTTACCCCGACAATCGGCAGGTCGCCGTTGTGCTTTTTCGTTTCATAAAGCAGCGACTCCTCCTGGATTTTTCCGCGCTGATACTGCGTTTCCATTGCGCCGAGTACGCCTCCGCGGTCGCTCATTCTTTCCATTTCCAGAAGAACCGCTTCCTCGACAAGATCCGTCAGCTCTTCAATAATGAAGGCACCCTGCTGGGAATTTTCGTTTTTGGCAAGGCCCATCTCTTTCGTAATGATAAGCTGAATTGCCATCGCGCGGCGGACACTTTCCTCTGTCGGCGTAGTAACCGCTTCGTCATATGCATTCGTGTGAAGGGAGTTACAGTTGTCGTAAATAGCCATCAGCGCCTGCAGCGTCGTACGGATGTCGTTGAAGTCGACTTCCTGGGCGTGGAGAGAGCGGCCGGACGTCTGAATATGGTACTTCAGCTTCTGGCTGCGCTCGTTGGCGCCGTATTTCCGCTTCATCGCTACGGCCCAGACGCGGCGGGCCACCCGGCCGATCACGGAATATTCCGGATCGAGACCGTTACTGAAGAAGAACGACAGGTTCGGTGCAAAATCATTAATATCCATGCCCCGGCTCAAGTAATACTCCACATACGTAAAGCCGTTTGAGAGTGTGAAGGCCAGCTGGCTGATCGGGTTCGCCCCGGCTTCTGCAATATGGTAGCCGCTGATGGAGACCGAATAGTAGTTGCGTACTTTTTTGTCGATAAAGTACTGCTGGATGTCCCCCATCATACGCAGGGCAAATTCCGTGGAAAAAATACACGTGTTCTGCCCCTGGTCTTCTTTTAAAATATCGGCCTGTACGGTACCGCGGACGACATTGAGCGTTTCGTCCTGAATTTTTTCCATTTCGGCGTTATCCGGGCTGCGGCCTTCCTGCTCAATGAACTTATCGATCTGCTGGTCGATCGCTGTGTTCATGAACATCGCGAGAATAATCGGCGCCGGGCCGTTAATCGTCATCGACACAGACGTGGATGGAGCCGTGAGGTCGAATCCGGAATACAGCTGCTTCATATCATCAAGCGTACAGATACTTACGCCGCTTTCCCCGACTTTTCCGTAAACGTCCGGACGATGTCCCGGGTCCTCCCCGTAAAGCGTTACGGAGTCAAAGGCTGTACTGAGACGCTTGGCATCCTCACCGTCTGAAAGGTAATGGAAGCGGCGGTTTGTCCGCAGTGGGCTTCCTTCCCCCGCAAACTGGCGTTTTGGATCTTCCCCGCGGCGTTTAAATGGGAAAACGCCGGCTGTGTAAGGATAGGATCCCGGTACGTTTTCCTGCCGCACCCAGCGGACAATTTCTCCGTAGTCACGGTATTTCGGAAGAGCCACTTTCGGAATATTAATTCCGGAAAGGGAACGCGTCTTCATCTCTGTGACGATTTCCTTATCCCGGACTTTTGTTACGAACGTATCCTGGGCGTAGGCTTCTTTTGTCGCTTCCCACGTATCCAGTGTTTTCTTTACGTCCGGAAGCAGTTCCGCTTCGAGTTTTTCTTTGAGTGCCGGAAGACGGTCATTTTCGATGCCTTCTTCTTTCAGCACTTCCATCGTGCCTTCCACCTGGAAGATGCGGCGGGCTTTTTCGACCTGGCCTTCTGTTTCCTTGTGATATTTTTTTACCGTGTCGGCAATTTCCCGGAGATAATGTATCTGATCCGGTGGAATCACTGCGTTACGCAGCTGAATTGCGTCATTCTTTCCGAGCTCAGTTTCCCATCCGGCATCTGTTTTTTCATTAAGTACCTGAATGAGTTCGTAAAAGAGACGGTTTGTGCCGGGATCGTTGAACTGGCTTGCCACGGTACCGTACACCGGCATGTTTTCGGGATCTTCCTCAAAACGCATATGGCTGCGCTGGTACTGCTTGCGGACTTCCCGGCGGGCATCCTCCGACCCTTTGCGGTCAAATTTGTTGATTGCGATCAAATCGGCAAAATCAATCATGTCGATTTTTTCGAGCTGGGAAGGAGCCCCGAATTCGCTCGTCATCACGTACATTGATACGTCCGACACATCGGTTACAGCGGCATCCCCCTGACCGATACCGCTCGTTTCCACGATAATCAGATCGTAGCCTGCAAGACGGACAACCGGAATGGCTTCCGAAACGGCTTTGGAAAGCTCCTGCCGGCTGTCACGGGTTGCAAGAGACCTCATATACACACGTTCGTGATGGATCGCATTCATCCGGATCCGGTCGCCGAGAAGGGCCCCGCCTGTTTTCTTCTTCGTCGGATCAACGGAAAGAATCGCAATCGTTTTATCCGGGAACGCCCGCAGGTAGCGGCGGACGAGTTCGTCAGTCAGGGAGCTTTTCCCCGCTCCACCGGTTCCGGTAATACCGAGAACGGGAGCTTTTGTACCGGCGGACTGCTGAATAACATCCAGCTCGCTGTTTTCTTCTTCGGAAAGTTCTTCCCCGAAGGAACGTTTTTCGGCCATCGTAATGTACTTTGCTACGACGCGGTGTTCCTTCGACTTCAGCTGATCCACCGACATTTTCTGTGCCGGCGTTTCAAAATCGCACGCCTCCATAATTTGATCAATCATTCCCTGGAGACCGATTTTCCGGCCGTCTTCCGGAGAAAAAATCCGGCGGATACCGTGATCGTGAAGCTCTTTGATTTCAGACGGGATAATGACGCCGCCCCCGCCCCCGAAAAGCTGGATATGGCTTGCTCCAAGACTTTCCAGCTCATCGTACAGGTATTTAAAATACTCTACGTGCCCTCCCTGATAGGAGGAAATAGCAATTCCCTGCACGTCTTCCTGGATCGCTGCCTGTACAACTTCACCGACGGAGCGGTTATGCCCCAGGTGAATTACTTCCGCTCCGGATGCCTGAAGCATGCGGCGCATAATGTTAATGGAAGCATCGTGTCCGTCAAACAAAGCCGAGGCTGTCACGAAACGAACGGGATGCTCTGGCTGATAGCTCAATCTAAACCCTCCTTATGAATTTAGCTCTGTTTACAAAATACCGTTAAAAACCGCGGAGCTGCCGGCAGAAATTCCGGTAAAACTATCCGGGGCTTTTTCTGCCGTCACTAAGATTCGACGTTTTCGGCAGGTTTTTTTACGGAAAACCCGTAGAAAAGCTGCTGGAGCTGATACCGGACATACTCATCGATCGTAAATTCCTTTTGAAGCGCCCAGCGCCGGAACGTCCACATCTGGCCGAGAACGAGGATCTGATGGGCAGCGAGAGACACCTGCCGGTCGTTCAAGGTGATCAGCCCGGCTTCCCTCACCCGCTCCAGTTCGACTTCAAACATTTCTTTCATCCGCATTTCCTTCTGAAGAACATATTTGAGTGCGTCACCTGAAAGCGATTTTGTTTCCTGATACATGACAAGCACTTCGTCCTGAAGAACATCCACGACCCGGAAATAAGCCTCCACTACCTGCTCCAGCCGCTCCATCCCTCTCAGTTCCTTATCGAGGAGCTTTTCCCATTTCCGAACAACTTCGTCATAGACGGAATCACAGACGAGGTAGAGAATGTCTTCTTTGGATCCGATATATTCATAGAGCGTACCAATACTGAACCCGGAAGCTTTTGCCACCTCCCTGGTAGTCGCTTTATGATAGCCTTTTTCATTAAAAAGCTGAACAGCCGCTTTAACGATCTGGGCGCGGCGTTTATCAATCAGCCGCTGGTCCTTCACGAGGGAAGGAACGTCTTTTTTCGGCAAGGGGCTCACTTCCTTCCTTTTTCGTACTGTTCATATACGGCTTCTGCCAGCTCATATGGATCACCGCCCGCTGGATTTTCCATAACGTGCCGAACGTGCGGGGCGGCGTCTTCCCGGAAACGTTCGAGTACGCGGCGCCAGACGTCGGACTCCAGCTGACGGCTTCTGCGTTCCTCTTTTTCTCCGCTGTCCTTCAAGTAACCGTGGTGGGCTTTTAAAGCCTCTACTACGTCACCCGTCCCTTTCCCGTTCGTAGAAACAGTTTCTACAATCCGGCGGTGTTCGGGCGCTCCGGATATGTGGAGCAGATCTTCCAGTTCTGCCCGGAGCTGTGTAACCCCCGGAAGGTCTGCTTTGTTAATAATAAACAGATCAGCAATTTCCATAATACCTGCTTTAAATGCCTGGATAATATCGCCCCCGGAAGGATACAGCACGAGCGCCACGGTGTCGGCTGTCTTCATAATATCCAGCTCCGACTGTCCAACGCCTACGGTTTCCACAATCACCCGGTCGTATCCTGCGGCATCGAGCAGGCGCACGGTATCCTGGCACGCTTCCGAAAGCCCGCCGAGGCTGCCTCTCGTGCCCATGCTCCGGATGAAGACCCCGCGGTCTGCATCGTGGTCATGCATCCGGATGCGGTCGCCCAGAAGAGCGCCCCCTGAAAACGGGCTCGTCGGATCCACCGCTATAACGGCTACTTTTTCGCCGGCACGGCGCCAGTGCTTGACAAGCTGATTTACAAGGGAGCTTTTGCCTGCTCCCGGAGAGCCGGTAATGCCGATGACCTGGGCACGGCCGGTGTGGGCGTGCACCTGTTTCATCAGTTCCCGCTGGGCAGGCGCACGATCCTCGACGATGGAAATAGCTTTTCCCAAAGCGCGCTCACTGCCCCGGAGCAGGGAATCGATCTGAGATTGTTCCATCGTCCTCCCTCCTTAGTCCTGCATCAGCATTTTAGATATTACGAGACGTTGAATTTCATTCGTTCCTTCATATATCTGCGTAATTTTGGCATCACGCATGTAACGCTCCACCGGATAGTCTTTTGTAAAGCCGTAGCCGCCATAAACCTGAACGGCTTCCACCGTCACTTCCATCGCGGAATCTCCGGCAAAAAGCTTGGACATGGCAGAAGCTTTGCCGTACGGCACTCCTTCTGATTCTTTCCAGGCGGCCTGATACGTCAATAGACGCGATGCTTCAACTTTCGTAGCCATGTCAGCCAGTTTGAAACCGAGGCCCTGATGCTGGCCGATCGGCTTTCCGAACTGCTTCCGTTCCTTCGCATAGTCCACCGCTTTATCGAGCGCTCCCTGGGCAATACCGACAGCCTGGGCTGCAATGCCATTCCGTCCGCCGTCAAGTGTAGTCATTGCGACTTTAAAACCTTCTCCTTCTTCTCCGAGGCGGTTCCCCGCCGGTACACGGACGTTATCCATAATTACTTCGAGCGTCGGGGAAGAACGGATACCGAGTTTTTTCTCTTTCTTGCCCATCGTAAAGCCGTCCATGCCTTTTTCCACAATAAAGGCCGTGATGCCTTTATGTTTTTTCTCTGCGTCGGTCATCGCAAAAACAATGTACAGATCCGCTGCCCCGCCGTTTGTGATCCATACTTTGGAACCGTTGAGAATGTAGTCGTCCCCATCACGTTTTGCTGTCGTTTTCATCGCTGCCGCGTCACTTCCGGATCCCGGTTCACTCAGGCAGTAGGCACCGAGTTTTTTTCCTTCCGCCATCGGACGGAGAAACTGCTGCTTCTGCTCTTCGGTACCGAACGTGTAGATCGGCCAGCCGGCAAGAGACACGTGCGCGGACAGGGTCACACCCGTTGAGGCGCAGACGCGTGAAAGTTCCTCCACCGCTATAACGTAACTTAAATAGTCTGCTCCGATACCGCCGTACTCTTCCGGCCACGGAATTCCTGTCAGTCCGAGTTCTCCCATCTGATCAAAAATGCCGCGGTCGAACCGTTCTTCCTCGTCTCTTTCTGCTGCAGTCGGCTCCACTTCCTTCTCGGCAAAATCCCTTACCATTTTACGGATCATTTCCTGCTCATCTGTCAGTTGAAAATTCATAACTATCTACCCCTTTCACTCGTTTCCGGACAACGATGCCGGTTCTTTAATATGTTTTACTGCTTCATCAGGCTCTTATTAATAACAATGCGCTGAATTTCATTTGTTCCTTCATATATCTGCGTTACTTTTGCATCCCGGAAAAACCGCTCCACAGGGTATTCTTCCGTGTAGCCGTATCCTCCAAACACCTGTACAGCCTCGACCGCTGTTTTCATAGCCGTGTCGGAAGCAAACATTTTTGCCATCGACGCTTCTTTACCGGAAGGAAGGCCGCGGGTGCGAAGATCGGCTGCCCGGTACGTAAGAAGCTTTGCGGCTTCCACCTGGGTCGCCATATCTGCCAGCTTAAAGCCGAGTCCCTGGTGCTGACCGATCGGCTTTCCGAACTGTTTTCTTTCTTTGGCATAGGCCGTGGCTGCTTCGAGCGCACCCTCAGCGATTCCGAGAGCCTGGGCGGCGATGCCAATTCTTCCCGCATCGAGGTTGGCCATGGCGATTTTAAAGCCGTCCCCTTCTCCTCCGAGAAGATTTTCTTTCGGTATGCGGCAGTTATCGAAAGCAAGCGGTGTTGTGCTCGAACCGCGGAGTCCCATCTTTTTTTCGGGAGTGAGCGCTTCCAGGCCGGGGGTATCCTTTTCTACAATAAAGGCGCTGATATCCCGGCTTCCTCCTTCGCTGCCTGTTTTCGCGAATACGATGTACGTATCAGCATATCCGCCGCTTGTGATCCACATTTTCGTTCCGTTTAATACGTAGTGATCCCCTTTGAGAACAGCGGTCGTTTTCATCGAGGACACATCACTTCCCGCTCCGGCTTCGGAAACAGCAAAGGCTCCAAGGTACTCCCCGGAAGCAAGCTTAGGAATGTACTTCTGCTTCTGCTCTTCCTTTCCGAAATAAAGGATCGGATTTGTACCGACGGACGTATGTACAGAGAGGATTACCCCTACTGCAGCACTGACTTTGGAAAGCTCATGGATCGCAATCATGTAGGACGTATAATCCATACCGGATCCGCCGTACTTTTCAGGGATCGGCATGCCCATCAGCCCGAGCTCTCCCATTTCTTTAATTACCTCTGAAGGAAACGTTTCGTGTTCTTCCATCTGTTTGACAGCAGGTGCTACCTTTTCTTCTGCAAACTGGCGCACCATACGTCGTGTCATTTCCTGTTCTTCTGTAAACTGCAGGTTCATGCTGCACACCCTTTCTAGTCGTAAGCGTAGAAGCCTCTGCCACTTTTCTTACCGAGCCACCCGGCTTTTACATATTTTCTTAACAGCGGGCAGGGACGGTATTTATCGTCGCCGAGCTCGTTGTGGAGTGTTTCCATAATGTACAGGCACGTATCCAGTCCGATAAAATCAGCGAGCGTAATCGGTCCCATCGGGTGATTCATTCCAAGTTTCATGACTTCATCGATATCCTCTGCAGAAGATACTCCTTCGTACAGGGTGAAAATGGCTTCATTAATCATCGGCATTAAAATGCGGTTGGATACAAAGCCCGGAAAGTCGTTTACTTCCACCGACGTTTTCTTCAGCGAAGACGCCATATCTGCTACAGCCCTGTATGTTTCATCGGTGGTCTGAAGCCCACGGATCACTTCAACGAGTTTCATGACCGGCACCGGGTTCATAAAGTGCATGCCGATGACTTTTTCCGGACGCTTTGTTGCCGCTGCGATTTCCGTGATCGGAAGTGACGAGGTATTCGTTGCGAGAATGGCGTGGGCGGGGGCCCTGTCATCAAGCTGCTGAAAAAGAGACTTTTTTATTTCCATATTTTCGACAGCTGCTTCAATAACGATATCAACATTTTCTGCATTTGAAAGATCTGTTGATTCGTGGATACGACGGAGAATCCGCTCTTTATCCGCGTCGGATATGCGGTCTTTCTCCACATCCCGCTGCAGCCTCTTACTGATGCCTTCTTTTCCTTTTTTTGTGAGCGCCTCGTCCAGGTCATGCAGATGTACGTCGTAGCCTCCCGAAGCACAGACCTGGGCAATACCCGCCCCCATCTGTCCGGCTCCGATCACCATGATTTGTTTGATTTCCATTGTAAATGCCTCCTTGTTCTTTTTTACGGTGTTACTTCAATCATGACAGCATCTCCCTGGCCGCCGCCGCTGCATATAGCTGCGATGCCGGTGCCGCCTCCACGGCGCTTCAGTTCGTACGCCAGTGCCAGAATAATCCGGGCTCCACTTGCACCGATCGGATGGCCGATGGCCACTGCCCCTCCGTTGACGTTCAGTTTTTCCGGATCGAGTCCGGCGATCTGTCCGCTTGCAAGAGAAACGGCTGCGAACGCTTCATTCACTTCGAACAGGTCGATGTCCTCCAGTTTTTTACCGGTTTTCTCCAGCAGCTGGTTAATAACAAGGCCCGGTGTTTTTGGAAAGTTTTCCGGTTCCACAGCAAGCTCGGTATGGCCGGTAATAACGGCGAGCGGCTTTTTTCCTTCGGCTTCCGCTTTTTCTTCGGACATGAGAACCATCGCTGCTGCTCCGTCGTTTACTCCGGGAGCATTGCCGGCTGTAATCGTTCCATCGGCACCGAAAGCCGGGCGGAGCTTCTGCAGGCTTTCGATGGAAGCATCTTTCCTTGGTGCTTCGTCATGCTCGACGACTACCGGGTCTTTTTTACGCTGAGGTACTTCCACCGGAACGATTTCCTCATTCTTTCCTTCTTCCATCGCTTTCACTGCTTTCTGGTGGCTGCGATAAGACCATTCGTCCTGCTTTTCTCTTGTCAGTCCGTACTCTTCTGCGGTTTTATTTCCATAGGTTCCCATGTGGGCTCCTGTAAACGAGCAGGTCAGGCCGTCATGGATCATCATGTCGGTGAAGGAATGATCCCCCATCCTCAGACCGAAACGGGCCCCTTTCACAAAATAAGGCGCCTGGCTCATGGATTCCATTCCACCGGCTACAACCGTTTCCTGCTCCCCTGCACGGATGAGAATGTCACCAAGCGTGACGCTTCGCATTCCGGAGGCACATACTTTGTTGATTGTTTCTGTACCTGTCTGCCACGGAATACCGGCTTCCTGCTGCGCCTGCCTGGACGGAAGCTGTCCCTGACCGCCCTGCAGAACGGATCCCATCAGTACGTGATCAATGTTTTCCGGAGAAACTTCTCCACGTTCGAGAGCGGCTTTGATGGCCTTTCCCCCAAGCTGTGCTGCTGTGAAGGAAGCTAAGGCTCCCCCCATACGGCCTACCGGTGTCCTAGCTCCGCTTACGATTACCGTTCTAGTCATATCCTGACCCCCTGTAAATTTTGTGAAAGTAAACCTGCCGTGCCCTTCCTCTATGCCACATCAGGAAGCGGCTTCAAGCGATTGAACGCTCGTTCAGAATGATTTTAAAAAATAAAAGCGCTTTCATACTTATTGTAAATCAAATCAGCTTTTCTGTCTGCTCTTTTCTGGAAAAAATCTTATCTTCAAGACATAAAAAAACTCCCGCCGGCAGTAAAGACGGGCGGGAGTTTTGGTGCAGCGGAGCTTAAACAGCCGCCGGTTCTTCTTTTTTCACGATGGAGCGTTCGAGAATTTCGGCCACGTCGAGCGTCTGCACATCCTCTTCCGCTTCCTTCGCCTTCGTTCCGTCGCTCATCATCGTGAGACAGTACGGACAGGCGCTTCCGATCATCGAGGACGAGGTGGCCAGGGCCTGCTCGGTCCGGGCGATGTTCACCCGCGTTCCGGTATCTTCCTCCATCCACATCATGCCGCCGCCGGCGCCGCAGCACATGCCGTTTTCGCGGTTGCGTTCCATTTCCACGAGTTCGACCCCAGGGATCGCCTTCAGAATCTCCCGCGGCGGGTCGTACACATCGTTGTATCGTCCGAGGTAACAGGAGTCGTGGTAGACAATCTGCTCGTTCACTTCGTACGTCGGCTGGATTCGTCCCTCCTGGATCCACTGGAACAACAGCTCGCTGTGGTGGTAGATCTCCGCCTCGAGCCCGAAGTCCGGATACTCGTTTTTAAACGTGTTGTACGTATGCGGATCAATCGTTACGATTTTTTTGATGTCATTTTTCTGGAATTCTTCAATGTTCGCCTGGGCCAGCTCCTGGAACAGGAATTCATTGCCGATCCGGCGCGGCGTGTCCCCGGAGTTTTTCTCCTTGTTGCCGAGAATCGCGAACTTGATGCCGGCTTCGTTCATGATTTTCGCAAACGACTGCGCGACTTTCATGCTCCGGTTGTCGTAGGAGCCCATCGAGCCGACAAAGAAAAGAAACTCAAATTCTTCTTCGCGCTTTTTCATTTCACGGACCGTCGGCACGTCGATATCGTCGCGGCCGTCGCGCCATTTTTCGCGTTCCTTGCGGTTGATGCCCCACGGGTTCCCCTGCTTCTCGATATTTTTCATCGTACGCTGGGTATCCGGGTCCATCTTCCCTTCGGTCATGACAAGGTAGCGGCGCATATCAATAATTTTATCGACGTGTTCGTTCATCACCGGGCACTGGTCTTCACAGTTGCGGCACGTCGTGCAGCCCCACAGTTCTTCTTCCGTGATGACGTCCCCGATCAGGTTGACGTCATACGGATTGATCTCCATTCCCTTTGCGCCTTCCGGGCCGGCCGCTGCCAGCTGGTTGCCGCGGGTGTTTTTGAACGCAGGGGTTGGCATCCACGGACTCTGGGACGTGACGGCAGCCCCTTTTTCCGTCAGATGGTCCCGCATCTTTAAGATGAGGTCCATCGGCGAAAGCATCTTCCCGGTGCCGGTGGCCGGACACATATTCGTACAGCGTCCGCATTCCACACAGGCGTAAAGGTCCAGCAGCTGCTTCTGGTCAAAATCTTCGATCTGGTTCTTCCCGAATTTTTCCGCTTCTTCGTCCTCAAAATCAATCGGTTCCAGCTGGCCGCGCTTATGCGTTGGTCCGAGCCAGACGTTCGCTGGTCCGGCGATGAGGTGGGCGTGCTTCGACTGCGGAATGTAGACGAGAAACACAAGCAGGAACATGAGGTGCGCCCACCAGAAAAAGAAGAATCCGGCGGCGGCGGCCGTGGTCCCGATCGGTGCGGCGGCCGCCGCGATCCCGGAGGCGATCGGTTCAAACAGCGTCAGCTCCTTGCCGAGCCAGATGAATTCCATCCCTTTGGCAAACAGCTTGGAGATCATCAGCCCGCCGATAAAGATAAGCACGAGGCCGGCTTTAAAATTCCGCTTCAGGCGGACGAGCTTTTCCACGTAGCGCCGGTGGAAAGCCCACACGACCGCGACAAGAATAAGCACAACGACGATTTCCTGGAAAAACGTAAAGAACGGATAGACCGGTCCGAGCGGCAGATGGCTCCCCGGGTTCAGCCCTTTCCAGATGACGTCGATCGCACTGAACTGGACGAGCAGGAAGCCGTAGAAAAACAGCACGTGAATAATCCCGCTTTTCTTATCCTTCAATAACTTACTCTGGCCGAACACCATGACGACCATGGCGTTGATACGCTCCTTCGTGGAGGCTAAAAAGCTTGGTTTATGCCCCAGCTTGATGTAATCGATACGTGTTTTAACGAGCCTTGCAAAAAGATATACAGCGTAAGCGGTTACAAGCAGAAACATAATCCAGTTGATGACTATCGGATTCATAGGGGGTGCTCCTTTCTATGTGTTTAGTAAAATATTGGCTGGTTGTGAAATTATTATAGCATAGTTTATACTGAATGAGCATTCATTCAGAAAGATTTTTTTACAAAAAACACTTTTTTCTTTTCTCCTTCGTTATTATAGCATATTGAACAGAAAGTGAAAGCGTTTTCTGACAAGGGCGGCATGAAATCTGCGGTTATTTTATATCTCTCTGCCTGCATTTATATTTTATGGTTCCAAGTCAGCTTGTTTTAAAGAAGGAAAGCGCCACTCCCGGAATACGTTCTCCTTCCAGCTCGAAGGTCAGACACTTTGAAATATAAGCACCGACAGAAACTTTTAATTAGAAAGTCTTCTGCTCCAGTACAAAAGACAACCTTCCATCGTCAGTTTTGTTATAATGAGGGAATGAAAAGCTATGCTGAATTGTGAGGAAACGGGAGGACTGGACATGAAGAAATTACGCTGGACAGCTGCAGCGGTTGCTGCGTGGATATCACTGGACCTGTATCTCGGCCAGAAAGTACACCAAAAGAAAAAAGAAAATTTTCAGCCACCGGATTTCACGAGTGGAAAACCTCGTTTTTTCCGGCGCGGGGATGAATTGTTTGCTCATATGCTTAAACGTATCCGCAGGGCAGAAAATCATATTTATATGAATTTTTATATTTTCAGAAACGACGAGGTAGGGTCCGACATTATGGATGCCTTAATGGAAAGAGCCAAATCCGGGGTCACCGTCAATCTTTTGATCGACTGGCTCGGGGCCCGCATCGCTCCCGCAAAACGCCGGGAACTGAAGGAAGCCGGGGTAAACCTCGTATATTCGCAAAAGCCGAAACTCCCTTTCCTTTTTTACTCACTAAACGAACGAAACCACCGGAAAGTGACTGTTATCGATGGGGAACATGCCTATGTTGGCGGCTTTAATGTTGGTGATGAATACACAGGCAATGATCCGATGATCGGTTCCTGGCGCGATTATCATCTTTATATCCGGGGAGTAGCAGTCGCTTCGCTCGGCCGGCAGTTTGCAAGAGACTGGCACAGTGCCTGCGGGAAAAAGCTCAAAATTGAGCTTCCGGAGCACCGGCCGGATAATGAAATACCTATTCAGTTTATTTCTTCCGACGGTGAACACGTTGCCGATCATTTTACCTCCCTCTTCAAGCGGGCGGAAAAGTCCGTATTGATCGGAACCCCCTACTATATTCCGGGGCCGGCAATGCAGAAGGAAGTACTCAAGCTCGCAAAACGCGGAATTAAAGTCCGCGTGCTCATTCCGAAAAATCCAGATCATCCACTGGTAAAAGATGCGGCACTTCATTATTTCGGGGAGCTGCTGGAAGCCGGCGTGGATGTCCGCCAGTTTAAGTACGGTTTCTATCACTCCAAAATTATCCTTGTCGATAATACTATTCTCGATATCGGGACGGCCAATTTTGATATGCGGAGCTTTAACTTAAACCACGAAGTAAACTGCACGATTGAAGATGACGAATGGATCCGCAGCGTCGTTGGAAAAGTAGAAACCGACTTTTTTAAACACAGTGAAAAAATCACATTGAATTATCTGCACAACCGTACGCGCTGGGAAAAAACCCGGGAGCATACAGCTATGATGTTTTCTTCCTGGCTTTAAAATTCCCTGAAATAGTTTAGCCCGGATAAGAGAGGGTATATATTCTTTAACAACATGAATCGACATCTTAGAACTTAATATTTATTGCTGCTGCCTTTCTACGGGTGGCAGCAATTTCTATTTTCGGCACCCAGTTGAATTTGATTATCTTTCTCATCAAAAGAGGGGGGAACCTCAATGACCACTGCTGCATCCACTTTATATAAAGGAATAAGAACCGTCCCGGGTTTTAAGCACCGGGAGCTGATTTTCGCTCTTACCGGCGGGCTTTTCCTCATATTGGGCCTCGTCGCGGAACCCGGACCTCTTTCTGTCGTTTTTTATGTGCTTTCCTATGTGACCGGCGGTTACTTTAAAACAAAAGAAGGTATTATGGATCTGATCCACGATCACTCTCTGAACGTTGAAATTCTCATGATACTTGCTGCGCTCGGAGCCGCTGTTATCGGTTTTTGGAGTGAAGGTGCTATTCTCATCTTTATTTTTGCGATGAGCGGTGCCCTGGAAACGTATACGATACAAAAAAGTGAAAAAGACCTTTCCACACTCGTCGAACTGGCTCCTATGGAAGCGGTGCGCATTAACAGCCGGGGAGAAGGTGTTACTGTCAAAGTGGAATCCCTCCGGCCGGGAGATACGATACTCGTGAAGAACGGAGAACGGGTGCCGGCCGACGGTATTGTTTTGACGGGAAGTTCCGCAGTCGATGAAGCACCGATTACCGGGGAATCGGTTCCTGTCGAAAAGCTGAAGGGTGACGGTGTGTTTGCGGGCACCATGAACGGTGCCGGCTCCTTAACCGTAGAAGTAACAAAAGAAAACAAAGATTCCCTCTTCCAAAAAATGGTGCAGCTTGTCGAACAGGCAAAAACGAGCCGTCCCCCTTCCCAGCAGCTGATCGAACGTATTGAAGGCCCATACGTTATAACGGTACTTGTTGTTGTAACGCTGATGCTCGCCGTGCCTCCGCTGCTCTTCGCTGCCCCTTTTGAAGAAACGTTCTACCGCGCGATGGTGCTGCTCGTCGTTGCCTCTCCGTGCGCCGTCGTAGCTTCCGTTATGCCTGCCCTGCTTTCAGCAATCTCGACCGGTGCCCGGAACGGTATACTTTCCAAAGGCGGGATCCCTCTCGAGCAGCTGACCCGTATTCATGCGGTGGCCGTTGATAAAACA
>PWLM01000003.1 GCA_003560495.1 Bacillus sp. (in: firmicutes)
GCGAGCTCCCGCATTTCCCGGTAGGTTAATTCTTTCATTTCGTTCGGATTTTCCACAAGAGACGGATTAACAGAGTAGACGGAGTCCACATCGGTGAAATTTTCGTACAGAGAAGCTTCAACTCCGGCAGCTACGATGGAACCGGTGATATCTGAACCGCCGCGCGGAAATGTTACGATATGGCCGGTTTTGGAAACTCCGAAAAAGCCTGGAATCACGAGAATCCCGCTTCGTTCCCGGAGTTTTTTCAGCCGGTCGTATGCTTCCGGAAGCACCCTTGCGTCCCCCGGTTCGTCCGTCACGACGATCCCTGCTTCTTCCGGCGGTACAAAGTGGGCCTCTTCCCCGAGCTTTTCGAGATAAGCTGCCATCAGCCTTGCATTCTCGTTTTCCCCGCTTGCTTTCAGGGAGTCAAACAGCCGCGGGGTATTTTCTTTGTACGTTTCAATCAAGTGCTGCAGGCGGCCATGGATCGTGTCGAGAAGTTTTTTATCCAGGGCGAGCTCCTCTACAATCGCGGCGAAACGGTCAACTACTTTACGAAGAGGCTCTTTTGCTTCTCCGCCGGCCGCCACGGTTTCTGCCAGCTCAATCAGCAGGTCCGTTGTCTTGATGTCTTCCGGGAATCTTTTCCCCGGAGCGGAAACGACAACGAGCCGTCTTTCTTTTTCCGCCCGGATGATCGATGCGACTTTAGTAAACTGCCCCCCGTCCGCCAGGGAGCTGCCGCCGAACTTCACTACTTTTATCATTAAAAAATCTCCTTTTGTTTTTTGTAGATGCACAAATAGCTTTTCTATAAAGACAATAACGAAATTATACTAAAATTCAGATACACCGGCAAGACGGAGTGCCCATTTTATCGCAGGAAAGCAAAAAGGAAGCTGCCCCTTTGAGGAACAGCTTCCTTTTGTTTAAATTAGTTCTGCTCGATCGTTACTTCATGAAGCTGGTAAAGGCCGTTTGGATGCTTCCAGAAGCCCTGTACTTCGTCACGCACACCAACGAGGTAGTCTGTGTGGTAAAGGTAAAGCATTGGTGCTTCTTCTACGAGAATTTCCATTGCGTCCTCATACAGCTGCTCCCGAGTTTCTTCATCCTGCTCGCGTCGTGCCTCATCCAGGATTTCGTCAAGTTCTGCGTTATCCATGAATGAACGGTTACCCGCTGCACCATGCTGGCTGGAATGGAAGAGAGCGTACATACCGTAGTCCGCATCACCCGTTACAGTAACCCAGCCGAGGATGAACATATCATGCTCGCCTTCTGCCGTGTTATCCAGGTACGCGCCCCACTCAAGTACTTCGATCTCTGCGTTAACACCGATAACAGAAAGCTGTGCCTGCACAAGCTCTGCTACGTCCATACGCTCACGGCTGTCGTTCGTCCAGATCGTTGTATCAAATCCATCTTCGTAGCCTGCTTCCGCAAGAAGCTCCTGGGCACGTTCCGGATCATACTCAAGCTCATCCACTGCGTCAGAGAAGCCGAATACGTTATCACCGATCGGTCCTACAGCCGGCGATCCTGTTCCGTCAAGCACCCCTTCAAGCAGGTCTTCTTTGTTAATCGCCATGGAAAGCGCCTGGCGGACCTGCGGGTCATCGAACGGCTCTTTCTGCATGTTAAAACCGATGTAGGAAAGGCTCAGACTTTCCTGAGTGTAAAGGTCGACGCCTTCTGTATCTTCAATGCGCTCTGTATCACTCGGGCTGACAGGGAAAATGATATCCGCAGCTCCGGTTTCAAGTTCGCCGATACGGGTCAGATCCTCAGGGGAAACGCTGAATGTTACCTGTTCCACACCTGCAGGCTCGCCCCAGTAATCGTCGTTACGTGTAAGTACAACTTCTGATCCGGGATTCCATTCTTCAAACTCGAAGAAGCCGGTTCCCACTGGATTTTCGTTAATATAATCTCCCGGCTGGCCGCCGTCTTCCATCTGCGCGTAATCTTCTTCAATCGCTTCCTGGCTGATAATACCTCCGCCGGAATGCGCAATATGGGCAGGAAGTGGTGCAAACGGGAATTCTGTATGGAATTCAACTGTATAGTCATCAACTACTACTACTTCTTCCACCATTTCATAAAGGAAAGCACGTGGAGAACCGATGTCCTCATCAAGTACACGGTCGAAGTTTGCTTTAACTACGTCGGCATTGAATTCAGAATCATCGTGGAAAGTCACATCGTCGCGAAGCTGGAACGTCCAGACATCGTCTTCTGTTGCTTCCCATTCTGTTGCAAGAAGCGGCTGAAGCTCCATGTCTTCGTCCTGTGCAAGCAGTGATTCAAAAATGTTTGTCTGAACCGCGCTGGATGGCACGTCGTTGGAACCGTGCGGATCCATTGCCTCAGCGTCGGAAAGCGTAGCAATGACAAGGTTATCCGGATCAAGGTCTTCGTCAGACGCTTCTCCATCGCCTTCTGCATTGCCGTTATCAGGTGCGTTATCCGTATTCTCTGTGTTATCCGGTGCAGCACCATTGTTTGTGCCCCCATCATTGTCCGGCTCGCCGGCACACGCCGTGAGAACCATTGCTCCGGCAACAGAAGCAAGTAAAGCCTGCATCTTCCTGCTTTTGAACATTCTTATTTCCCCCTTGTTCTTTCATAATTTCTCAAAATTGTACAACTTTAATTTACATTATTTCGCAAAATAAAACAATAGTCTATTTTTTCTTACAGGGAATTGAAATTATATTTTAAAGCGTTTTTTGCGCAGAACAAGGTGTTTCATGTTTCTTTTTTCCATTTAAGGAACTTATAGAAATATTTAGAGGAGAGGTCAGAATGCATAGAAACCTTCTCTTTTGTGACAGACTCCAAAAAAGCTCCGGTTTGGTACGCGAAGATTTTCAACGTTGACAGAAACCTTTCTGAAGGAGTTCATTCCAAGCCCTTCCGTTAAGAAGCACCGGACCTGTATCAGATCCGGTGCTTCTTCATGTTATTCCTCTTCGATTGTTACGTCATGCAACTGATAAATACCGTTCGGATGCTTCCAGAAGCCCTGCACTTCATCACGTACACCGACGAGGTAGTCCTGGTGGTAGAGATAAAGCATTTTCGCTTCGTCTACGAGCAGTTCCATCGCTTCTTCATAAATGTCTTCTCTTGCCCCTTCATCTGTTTCGCTTCTGCCCTGCTCCAGCAGGTCATCAATTTCCGGATTGTTAATGAAAGATTTGTTGCCGTCTGCCTGCTGGCTCGAATGGAACAAGTTATACATCAGATAGTCCGCATCGCCTGTCGCCGTGGACCAGCCGAGAATAAACATGTCGTGCTCCCCTTCTGCTGTATTCTCGAGGTAGGCCCCCCATTCAAGCACTTCGATACTGAGATCGACTCCGACAACGGAAAGCTGTGCCTGGACAAGCTCCGCAATATCGATCCGCTCCCGGCTGTCGTTTGTCCAGAGTGTCGTCTCGAACCCGTCTTCGTAGCCCGCTTCAGCCAGAAGCTCCTGAGCTCCCTCCGGATCGTATTCAATTTCATCAACTTCATCGGAGAAGCCGAAGATCTGTTCACCGAGAGGTCCTGTCGCCGGTGTGCCCGTACCTTCCAGCACGCCTTCCAGCAGTTCCTCCTTATTAATAGCCATTGCCATCGCCCTTCTCACCTGTGGATCGTCAAATGGTTCTTTTTCCATATTGAAACCGATGTAGGCAAGTCCCAGGCTTTCCTGGGTGTAGAGATCCATACCTTCTGTATCTTCAATGCGGTCGGTATCACTTGGACTTACAGGGAAAATAATATCTGCAGCTCCGGTTTCCAGCTCCCCTATTCTTGTGAGATCTTCCGGTGTTACCTGGAACGTTACCTGTTCCACACCGGCCGGGTCGCCCCAGTAATCATCGTTTCTTGTCAAAATGATTTCCGAGCCGGGATTCCACTCTTCAAATTCAAAAATACCTGTTCCGGCCGGATTCTCATTAATGTAGTCTCCCGGCTGTCCGCCGTCTTCCATCTGGGCGTAATCTTCCTCAATGATCTCCTGGCTCATCATACCGCCGCCTGAGTGCGCCAAATGTGCCGGAAGTGGAGAAAAAGGAAATTCTGTATGGATTTCCACCGTATGGTCATCAATTACGACAACCTCTTCAATCATTTCAAACAGCGCCGCCCGCGGTGACCCGAGGTCCTCATCGAGAATCCGGTCGAGGTTTGCCTTTACGACATCTGCGTTAAACTCCGAACCGTCATGGAACGTAACGTGCTCCCGCA
>PWLM01000158.1 GCA_003560495.1 Bacillus sp. (in: firmicutes)
AGACTTTCACTGTTGCAGAGAAGCTCGGGTTCCATAGCGAAATAGCGGCTCTGAAATCTTTCACGCCGTGTCAGCTCCTGACGAAAACGGCCGTAAATATAACTTTTGGCAAGCGGGGCAAAGTCTCCTGCGGAAGGATCATACACCTCCCATGCTTCAAAAAGGGCAATACGTCCGAGCTGCACGTATTCCTCCTTATCACGAAAAAGGTTCCAGCGGTTGACCGCTCCATGGATCATCGGCATAAACTGCTCCAGCATTCCGGTAAATTCCTGATCTTTATTCATCATCGTTTCCTCTGGAGGGGCGCGCTCCCTCAAGTATTCCGCGGTAAATTCATCATAGGTAAATCACGGAATAGAAGCGAAAGCCCGGAGGAAATTTTTCTATAGATAGAACATCATGTTTCTTACGAGAAACGTTAAGAATAAAAATAAAAAGGTAAAAATAGTATAAAATTTAAAATATTTTACAATTTATATTGATATATGGAATAAAATGTTATAAACTACTTTTGGGTCAATTGTTCTACATAAAGTACACTGGCGACCCCTGTTCCACTGTTTTGAAAGGCTCCGCGGGCCGATTTGCACGAAACTGGGCAGTAAGAATGAATACGATATACCTGACAGGCGCCTGTTTCTCCGCCTGCTCCTTACGTGTAATAGATTTAATTTTGTATGCACTAACTAACTTTGAAGAGGAGTACTAAACGATGGAAACGACAAACGAATATACAATTACCGGCAAAACAATGATGCTCGCTCCCGCTCTCCGCATGGAAGGCGGCACAGTCGTGTACGAAGAAGAGAAGACATTTTTCGTCACGCAGACTCCGACAGAAATTATTCACGAAAACTGCTTCCGGGGCTTCGCGACGTTCGATGGAAGGGTGAAAGCTGTCAGAAAATACTTCCACTTTGAAAAGAAAGTACCTGTTCTTGTATACGAGAAAAACAGGATTGCCTGTTTTCCTACGCATTCTTCCAAAAATCATTTGTGTCACTGGGTATTTCCTGCTCATATCCGTGTAATGGAAAAGGATCCGTTCACCACAGGTTTTACATTAATTCATACGAGAAATAACAAGACGCTGCGTCTGCCGATCTCCCCTTATGTAGCAGGAAAACAGCTTGGAAGAACGGACCACTTACTGCGGATGCTTTTTTTAACCCCGCCGGATAATATTTAGAGTTTCCTCACAATAGAAAGAGAAGCAGCACGGTGTAGAGAATAACACCGGAAGCAAAAGCCCAGAAGCTGCTTTCTCTTTCTGCTGGAAGTTCTTCTTTTAAAATGTTTAGAACCATCGTCCCGGCAAGGATAGAAAATAGCAGCGCAAGCCAGATTTCGCTGATTTCAATAAAAAATGCTGTTCCCCATCCAAGAAGAATTGCGCCTGCGAGCAGGTACCGGCCAAAACTGTCGTATTCCTTCTCATGGTGCAGCCGCAGGGCGTGATCGTTGGATATAAAATGGACGGACAAAGCTGCAAAATAAAGAAATAAATCTTCTGGTGTATTATAATGGCCATCGAGAAGAAGATAGCCGATAAGAAAATTATAAGCAAAAAAAGTACTGATGTGGATGAGGAAGGGCCAATACTTTTCACTCTCAGGACCGGTGGTGTAAATCTTAGCCATTCTTTCCAGACCGTAAAAGACGGCCAGGCCTGTCATGCCGGCAAAATAGACGTGGTAGTGATCCAAGCCGAATATTGCAAACTCCTGCTCCAAAAGCATTTCCTGAAACATATGCATTTCCGGCATTAAATGCATAAAAACGTAGGCTATGGATACACCGCCGGCTGCAGATAATACCTTACTGCGGGGGATTTTATGTAAGAAAGAAACTTTTTCGGAATAAAGGTGAATAATGACAAAGCCAAGAGCGAAGAAGAAACTGAGCAGTGTAAGCATAAAAACCACCTCCTCTGATGCTTGTACCCGGTGAAGAAAGGGAATAAGCAGAAAAGAATTATAGAAAGGAGGGGGAATATGGGAAAAGTACTGGTAGTCGGAAGCTATATTACGGATTTAACTGCGCTTACTTCCAAGCTGCCTATCCCGGGAGAAACCGTCCTCGGACATTCATTTACTGCCGGTCCCGGTGGTAAAGGAGGGAACCAGGCCGTACAGGCTGCCAGGTTAGGCGCTTCTGTTTCAATGGTAACGAAACTAGGAAACGATGTCTTTGGAACGGAGGCACTTTCCAATTTCGAAAAAGAAGGAATTGAAACCGGCTGGATAGCCGTTTCTGATCAGGAAGCAACCGGAACCGCCCTTATAGCTGTTGAAGACAGCGGTGAAAATATGATCGTGGTGACGCCGGCCGCCTGTGGTCAGCTTTCCAAAGAAGACGTGGCAAAGGCAGAAGCAGCGTTTCGCGAAACAGATATTGTCGTGATTCAGCTGGAAACATCGATGGAGGCCGTGGAAGAAGCAGTCTTAAGAGCAGCGGCGGAAAGAAAACCCATTCTCCTCAATCCGGCACCGTATCAAAAAATTCCGGAAATTCTCCTTAAAGAGGTTTCTTATATTACGCCGAATGAAACAGAAGCATCGGCGATGACAGGAATAAAGGTTATCGACGAAGAATCGGCAGCGGAGGCCTGCCGTATGCTTCGAAAGAAAGGAATTCCACACGTGATCATCACGCTCGGAAACAAAGGCTGTTTTGTTTGCAGCGGGAGCGAAGAGTACCTGCTGCCGCCTGAAACAGTAAAAGCGGTGGACACGACCGGAGCCGGAGACTCCTTTACGGGGGCGCTTGCTGCAGAACTTGCAGAAGGAAAAGATCTCCGGGAGGCGTGCGGAACAGCTGTGAAGGCAGCCGGACTTTCCGTGGCCCGTTATGGGACAGCACCGGCTATGCCGTGGCGGCAGGAAATATTGTAACGGTCAGCGTTCGATAATAAAAAAGGAGAGAAGCCTTGTTACTGAGGCTTCTCTCCTTTTTTGTTTATGTTTCGTTATAACGCTGGATCATTTAATGAAGCTGCAAATGTTCCTGGAGTTCTCTGGAAATACGCTCCCGTTCTTCTGCAGGAACGATATAATACCACACTCCGTCGATTGTGTCGCCGGTTCCTTCAATATGCATCGTTTCCCTTGTATTGCGGGCGTCTGTGTAATGTCTCTGGAACATGAATACATCATCTGTTGTCACGTTGGAACGTGCGTGCTCTGATAAAATATCCAGGTAGTCCCCGATTCTTGTAATAGACGAAAGCGAGGCCGCTTCATCGATCAAGCCGGCGACAACTGCCTGCTGACGGTCATTCCTCCCGAGGTCGCCGCGGGGGTCTTCACTCCGCATCCGGGTGTAGGCGAGCGCTTCCTCTCCATCCAAATGAAGTTCTCCTTCCGTAAACTCATGACCGCTGTAGGAAAAGGCGAGTTCGTTATCCACCGTTACGCCGTCCACCGCATTAATCAGTGCCTCGAAGCCATCCATATTAATAGTGAAAAAATAGTCAACAGGCACCTCGAGAAAAGCTTCCACCGAATCCACGGTCATTTCCGCCCCTCCGAAAGCATAGGCGTGATTTATTTTATCTTCTGTGCCCCGTCCAACAATTTCTGTCCGGGTGTCCCGCGGAATATTTACCATCTTCATCGATTCGTCGTCCGGGTTCAATGTGAGCAGCATAATTGTGTCACTCCTGCCCGCTTCCGATCCTTCTGCATCAATTCCAAGCAGCAGAATGGACATCGGGTCCCCGGCTTCCAGGCCGCTGTCCCGCCAGGGAGAATCATCCCTGTCGATATACATATCATCATTAAGTGTCCGATCCACCGAAAAATAAATGTAAGCAATAAAAGCTGCAGCGGCGATCAGTACAATCAGCAGCAGACCACCAATTGCGAAAAGCCCTTTTTTCATTCTTTTCTTCCTCCTCAGGAAAGTTCTCTAAGCTGAATTACTAAGATTAGTTTATGCCTATCACACAGGGAAAGCAAGAAAATTTTTCCTTTTTGTTATCCATAGTGGAATTGTCAGAAAATTATCAACTTTTTTCCAAAAAATGCTTCTTTTTTCAGCAGATGATGTTATATTTTAGGGACTAGGCCTTTTACTGTTAAAAATCAATGAGGAGGTACCAGGGGATGGAAGAAAGAATAATGGATACTTATGGACAGTGGGAAGAATTATTAATGGAAGCAAAAGAGGCAGGGCTGACTCCAGAAGAAATAAGAAAGTTTATCCGTGGGCAGGAAGATGAAGAAGACGTGCATCCCAGGTAATTTATATAATTATACGAGGGACTGGACATCCCTTGAGAAAAGCAGTAGACAGGAAAACAAGAAGGAGCTTTCCCAACAGTGGGAAAGCTCCTTTGCTGTATTCCGTGCAGGACAGAATGCAGAAGCGCATGTTTTCCGCGAAAATCTGCCGGACAGGCTTTGAAGCTCGATAAATTGGTAGAATTCTTCGGAAAGTTGATAGAATTACGTGTTCAATTGGTGTTATTACCTTAATTTGGTATAAATAATCTTTAAGTTGGTAGAATTCATGGACCAGGTTGGAACTATTCCTGCGAAAGTTGGTAGAATTCCTGGGTGAGATGGTAGAAATCCCCGGCTGCCTTACCTCCAAAGCCTCTCTTCACGAAAAAAACATTAAAAAAAGGTTCAGGGTACCTGCCCTGAACCTTTTTTGGCCGTAATCCCTGCTGTTTCGTGCGGGAAAATTTACGGATTGTACTGGATTGGGGAACCTGGTCCGAGATCGATACCAAGTGTCATCCAGATGATGAGCATAATTGTCCAGGCGACGGTAAAGATAATGGAATAAGGGAACATAACAGAAATGAGGGTTCCGATACCCATTTTCTTATCGTACTTCTGGGCAAAAGCGATAATGATCGCAAAATAAGTCATAAGCGGCGTGATGATGTTTGTTGTGGAGTCCGCAATCCGGTAGGCCATCTGCGTCATTTCCGGAGAATAGCCGAGCTGCATCATAATTGGAACGAATACCGGGGCCATCATCGCCCATTTGGCGGAAGCACTTCCGATAAACAGGTTGATGAAGCCGGCAACGAGAATAAATCCGAGTATGAGCGGAATGCCTGTCAGGTTCATTGCTTCCAGGGCTTCTGCACCGTACACGCCGAGTACAAGACCCATGTTGGATTCAGCGAAATAGGCGACAAACTGGCCGGCGGTAAAGGCAAGAACGATAAACATTCCCATTGCTGCCATCGTGTCGGTCAGATGATTCGCCACGTCTTTGTCGTTACGGATGTTTCGTGTAGCAATACCATAGGCAATACCAGGCAGGAAGAACATAATCGTAATGATCGGAACGAGCGAGTCCATAAACGGCGACTGGATAATGCCTCCGTCGTCTGCACGGAGCGGTCCGTTTTCCGGGACAATTGTAAGGGCAAACAGTACGGCTCCGGTAAGGAACGCCATACCCGCCCAAAGAAGTCCTTTTTTCTCTGTGGAATCAAGGCCGTTCAGCTCTTCACGGTACTCTCCTTTGTATTCTCCAAGGCGCGGCTCAACGATACGCTCTGTCACCCAGGCACCTACAATGGTAAGTACGAAGACCGAGGCGACGATAAAGTAATAGTTCATCGCAATGTTCATGCCTTCTGCATAGGCAGGATCAATAATGGAAGCAGCAGAAATAGTCAGCTCCCCAAGCATTGGATCTGTTGCCGATAGAAACAGGTTGGCACTGAACCCGGCAGAAACACCGGCAAATGCTGCGGCAAGTCCCGCCAGTGGATGTCGGCCGAGAGCGGCAAAGATCACAGCTCCAAGCGGAGGCAGAACAACATAGCCGGCGTCAGAAGCAACACTGGACATAATACCAGCAAATACAAGACCACCGGTAATAAGTACTTTAGGTACAGACAGCACGAACCCGCGCAGGCAGGCGCTGATCAGTCCGGTACGTTCTGCGATACCAATTCCAAGCATTGTAGCAAGCACAACGCCGAGCGGGGCGAATCCGATGAAGTTATCCACCATGCTTGTAAGTATGTACTGCAGGCCTTCCGCATTCATCAGGTTGGTGACACTCACCATTTCTCCTTCTTCCCCGGGATGTTCCACACTGATTCCGAGGTTCGCGACGATAGCAGACGCGACGATAACGAGCAGTGCAAGAATAGCAAAAATCGTAACCGGATGGGGAAGTTTGTTTCCGGTGTATTCCACACCATCAAGAAACTTCTGGAACCATCCTTTGCGTTTTTGTTCAACAGCCAAAGTAATTCCCTCTCTTCATCACGTTCATAAATAAAAAACAACATTCTGAAAATTTCAGAAATGTTTGTTATTATGAACCGTATTTTAGTTCCTCTAACAGTATAAAGGGAGGTAAACTAAATTTGAATACAACTGAAAAAAGTAGAAATAATGACACATTTCAGGTAATTAGCACAAATCAGCCGTACGGTCGGGTATAGCAGCTTTTAAAAGATGATGACTGCAGTGAATAAATGATAAAATAAAATAAAAGCGCTTTAACAGGGAGGGAAGCAGATGGAACTGTGTGGAAAGATACAGGAAGACGGGACGAAGTGTACGAACGCGGCCGGGGCAAAAACAAAGCATGTAGGCTTCGGATACTGCTATGAGCATGACCATACGCCGGAAGCGGAAGCTCAGCGTGAGAAAATAAAAAAGCTTCTGGAACAGCACGATGCATCTGGTCTGGAAAAGCTGCTTGCTTCGGAGGAGGTGCATCCGGACATATCGGTTGATGGATTCCCTACGGTACTTCTTTATGCTATTTATTTAGAGGACGCTCCTGCAGTCGATGTACTGCTCCGTCACGGGGCCGATCAGCGTATCATCAGGCGCCGGGATTACAGCCAGAATGATATCATCCGTCTTGTCCAGCAGGGGAAGTCCGGGAAACTGCTGGAATATGCAGATCTCACCGAAGAGGAAACGGAGTTTTTTAACGCTTCCTCCAGCCACCGGGCACTTGTGTGGTGGCAGCAGTACGGGATGAGAATGGCTCTCGGCGGAGCGGCCGTGCTTATTATCAGCTACGTTACGGGACTCTGGGAACAGATCGGCACGCTGTTGACGATTGCAGGTGCTGCCTGGGGAGTATATTTATTCGTTATGAAAAAGAAATACACTGTGCTTCCGGATTACAGAGGACCGGTCTGGGTGTTTATTGCCGGAGGATTTTTCATTTTGTTTTCCGGTGCGTGGGAAGGGATGCAGGATGCGCTTTATACAGCAGTGTTTCTGTTGCTTCTCGGAAATACTGTTTTGTGGATTAACTCTGTCATACGAAAAGATGATTCCCGCCGGAAGCGGGGAATCATTACCGGTATCCTGTTCGTTTTGACTGTTCTTCTTATATAATACGCTGAAGCGCTGCTGAGAATGGGAGAAGATTTCTGAGGGAAGCCGCTGACGCTTCTTATTCAACACGGAAGTGCTTTAAAAGAGCCATATAATAAAAAAAGGCTGGCCCATTAGTCGACGGGACAGCCTTTAGAAAATGGCGTAATATTAATCACCGCTTAAGTCGTCATCCAGGTTGTTCGTATCGATCCCGTCCTCCTGGGATTCTTCTCCGCCGTCGTCCCCATGTTCCCATACCCAGTCCGTTACGTTTTCCTGTACTGGAAAGTCGATGGAGAGACGGTAAAATGCTACATCATCCTGATTGAAATCAAAAGTTTCCATGATTCCATAAGTTATTTCTTCCTGGCTGCTTGCGGCATCGATATAGAAAGTACGGAGATAATTCTCCATCTCTTCCACTGCTTCTTCGTCCTCCAGTTCAAGGTCAGTACCGGTAACGGAGGCATCCGGCATTTCGCCTTCTTCGCCGGGATTATAAGTAAACACCCACTCGCTTTCGTCCATCAGCACAACATCAAGGTTAAAATATTCTATGTCCTGGTTAAAGACGCTTTCCGCATCCTGGTCCGCTTTTTCTTCGTACTCGACGTTATTTTCAGCCATGTTCACATCGGGTTCTTCTCTAACTTCCTCTGTGCTGTTCTCATTGTTATTGCCGCACGCTGTAAGAATGAGGATGGCAGCAGCAGGCACTGCAGATTTTTTCATTTTGCTTCCCTTCTTCCTGTTGGTTCTTCGTATGAAAAAAATACCCTCTCTTTCTATGCGTTAAACAAGGGCTGTATGCTATTGTATAAGTAACTTGAAGCATCCGGCAGAAGGTTTTCAGCTTCGTTTTTTCATTCATTCCAGCGATAAGCCATCTGCTTGTATAATAGAGCGCTTCTTTCAACAGTGGAAAGCCCGCAAATGCCGGAAGCATCTGCGGGCTGGGGTGGAAATGATATCGAAGCAGAAAGGTATTATCCGTTATTTTCTGTGTCGTTGTTCATTTCTGCATTGTTTTCCGCTCCATTTTCTTCCTCTTCATCCCAGCTCCATTCAACCGCATTGTCCTGTTCTGGGAAATCAATTGTCAGGTCATAGCTGGAGATATCTTCTTCACTGAAATCAAACGTGTCGGCGATTTCAGAGAGAATTTCCTGCTCATCGCTTGCAGCATCAATATTGAAGTCGGAGAGATAAGCTTCCATTTCTTCAGCGCCTTCTTCCCCTTCAAGATCAAGATCATCTCCGGAAATGGCAGCGTCCGGCTGCTCATCTTCATTCTCCGCCGGAGTATAGGAGAAGTTCCACTCTGTATCGTCAACAAGCGTAACGTCCAGATTGAAATCCTGAACATCCTGATCAAGAACAGCTTCTGTTTCTTCCTCTTCATTCATTTCTTCATTGTCAGTGTTCATACCGTTATCATTATCGGCATTCAGGTCATCTGTTTCCTCATTATCTTCTTCATTGTTTTCTGCAAGATTTACATCCGGTTCTTCGTTAACTTCTTCATTCTGGTTGTTTTCGCCTGCCGGGTTGTTTCCGGTGTTATTTCCTTCGTCGGCACCGTTACCGCACGCTGCGAGTGCCAGTACGGCTGCTGTTGTCGTAATACTGATTGTAAATTTTTTCATAATTTATCCCTCTTTCGTAAAAATTGTAGGTACGGGGGAAAAATACCCGGTTATGGAAGGGATTAAACAAAAAAGAGAACTTTTTTATAGGTATTTTAACAACAGGGGAAGTGTGTAAGTGTAAAAAATTATTGAGAGACATCTATTTCAAGAGGAAACTTTTTTAACCAGCGGCTGTGTTCAAGCATTCGTTGCTGGCTGCGGAGGAAGGGTTTATAATTCATGGTGCCATTTTTCATCTGAAAATTTCCTGCAATGAACTAAAAAAGGGGCGGGGAGGCTGCTTTTCGTTGAGTGGACGAAAACAGCCTCCCCGCAGGTTAAGCAGCTGGATTTATTTCATTATACGGCACACATCATTTGTAAATGCTACCGGATCTTCCACCGGGAGCCCTTCAATCAGGCGGGCCTGATTATATAGAAGGTTTGTGTACAGCTCGAGAGTCGCTTCATCGTTTTCTGCATAAGCTTTTTTGAGGGCATTGAATACGTCGTGCTGGTGGTTGATTTCAAGCACTTTGTCGGCTTCAACACCCTGATTCTGCGGCATCTGCGCGAGAATTTTTTCCATTTCGATTGTCACTTCACCTTCTGCTGTGAGGCATACCGGGTGTGACTTGAGACGCTTGGAAAGGCGGACTTCTTTCACTTTGCTTCCAAGCAGTCCTTTCATGCGTTCAAACAGCTCTTTGTGCTCGCTTGCTGTTTCTTCACTTTCTTTCTTTTCTTCTTCTGTTTCCAGGTCGAGATCTCCGCTGGATACAGATTTAAATTCTTTTCCATCGTATTCCTGCATCATTTTAATTGCAAATTCATCCACTTCTTCTGTGAAATAAAGAATTTCATAGCCTTTGTCCTTCACAAGTTCCGCCTGAGGCAGCTTTTCGATGCGGTCAATGGAGTCGCCGGAGGCATAATAAATATACTTCTGATCTTCCGGCATGCGTTCAATATATTCAGCGAGGCTGACGAGTTTTTTCTCCGCAGAAGAATGGAAAAGAAGCAGATCTTTCAAATCCTCTTTATGCTGACCGAAATCGTTATAGACGCCGAATTTCAGCTGGCGGCCGAACGAAGCATAAAACTTTTCGTAATTTTCCCGGTCGTTTTTCAGCATGTTCTGCAGTTCTTTTTTAACTTTGCTTTTAATGTTTTTAGCGATCAATTTCAGCTGACGGTCGTGCTGGAGCATTTCCCGGGAAATGTTCAAGGAAAGATCTTCCGAATCGACCATCCCTTTCACGAAGCTGAAATAATCCGGCAGAAGATCCGGACATTTTTCCATGATCAGAACACCGCTGGAATAAAGCTCAAGTCCCTTTTCAAATTCACTGGAGTAGTAATCGAAAGGGGTCGTTTCCGGGATAAATAAAATGGAGCTGTAGCGGATCGTTCCGTCGACGTTAATGTGGACATGTTTGAGCGGCTGGTCGAAGCCGTAATGTTTTTCGTGGTAGAAATTACGGTAGTCTTCGTCTGTAAGATCGGCTTTGTTTTTGCGCCAGATCGGAACCATGCTGTTGATCGTCTGTTCTTCCTGTACCTCTTCCGTTTCCTCACTGTCTTCTTTTGGTTTGTGTACTGTTACGTTCATTAAGATAGGATAGCGGATAAAATCCGAATATTTTTTAATAATCGTTTTCAGGCGATTTTCCTCTAAAAATTCGTCGTAGGAGTCTTCTTCACCGTTATCCTTCAGATGCACAGTAATCGTTGTTCCGGCTGTCTTTTTATCGGAAGGTTCAATTGTATAGCCGTCCACACCGTCCGACTCCCAGCGGAACGCCTGAGTAGAGTGGATGGATTTTGTTTCTACAGTGACGCGGTCCGCAGCCATAAAGGCGGAATAAAAACCGACGCCGAACTGACCGATAATATCATGCCCATCTTTGACTTCGTTTTCTTTTTTAAAGGCGAGCGAGCCGCTCTCTGCGATTGTTCCGAGATTACGCTCGAGTTCGTCTTCGGTCATGCCGATCCCTGTGTCCTCAATCGTGAGGGTGCGTGCAGTTTTATCGGAAGAAACGCGGATAAAGAAGTCATCCTGGTTAAAGGAAATGCTGTCATCTGTCAGCGCTTTATAGTACATTTTGTCAATAGCGTCGCTTGCATTGGAAATCAGTTCACGTACAAAAATTTCCTTCTGGGAGTAGATGGAGTTGACCATCATCTCGAGAAGTCGTTTGGATTCTGCTTTGAATTCTTTTTTTGCCATTATGTGCAGCCCCTTTGCTAATATTATGCGGTCTTTTAGCACTCATGGTATGCGAGTGCTAATCCATTTATTATTTTACTAAATTTCATCCTCATGTCAATTCCTGACCTGTAAACAGATATTCATATATGAATATTTTTTTGCTGAATGGAGCAAAAAGGTGCAATTACGGATATTAATGGACGGACAGAGGCGGAGAATGCAAATACATTAATCAGAAAGATGCATTATAATTCAGTTATATCGAATGAAAGAGGCTTATACGAAAACTGCAGCAGCAAGTTTTCAACCCCCTTGTAAGCCCTCTCTTATCCATTGTCCAACCCTATATGGGAAGCGGTCATGTCCAGGCCGTTCCCCCTCGACCATTTAAGCCGGCCCAGCTTGAATGGTCCTTTTTTTGTGACTGCACAGCAGCAAAGAATTACATAAATATCCAAAAGTTACCTTATTGAGCAGGGTCACGGACTTTTCACGGGTGCTTATTTTCTGCAGTGCTGTCTTTGATATAATATTGACAGAGGAGGCAGTAGTGATGGCAAAACGAATCGGGATTGATATCGGCGGTACGTCGATAAAAGCCGCCTTGATCGAAGAGGGCAGAATCATAAATTTTCGTGAAAAGAAGACTCCCGAATCAGGAGACGAGGCGCTTGAAGTAATCGGCAGACTGTCAAAAGGGTGGATGGAAGAAAGTGCGGGAGCTGTCGGCATCGCTGCTCCGGGACCGCTTGATACGTCAGAAGGAATTTTTTTAGATCCGCCGAACCTTCCGGGATGGCACGGCTTTCCTCTGAAAGAAAAAATGGAAGGTATGATCGGACGGCAGTGTCTAGTGGAAAATGATGCGAACGCAGCTGCGGCTGGAGAATTCACCGCAGGGGCAGGGAGATCATGTCAAAGCCTCGTCTACATAACGATCAGTACAGGCGTCGGCGGAGGAATTATTACAGGAGGCAGACTGCTTTCCGGAGCTTATTTCAATGCCGGCGAGATCGGAAACATGATTATTGCGGATGGAGGCCCGTATCAGGCCGGAATGAACCGGGGATCCTGGGAATCACTCGCTTCCGGAACGGCCCTTGGAAAAGCAGCAGAGCTGGAACTCGGCCTTACGGGCGGTGCCGAGAAATTTTTTAACCTCGTAAATAACGAGGATAAAGCGGCGGATCAGTTATACAGAAGGTGGCTCGACTATACGGCACGCGGAACAGCAAACATTATTCATACATTAAATCCGGAAACAATAGTTTTCGGCGGAGGTGTCATGAAAGCTGCGGACGTCTTCTTTGAAGATCTTCGCCGGGAAGTAAAAGGAAAGGTGTATGAGAGCCTTCGGGAAAAAGTGGATATCCGCCTTGCAGAGCTCGGAGTAATGGCAGGGGCAGCAGGAGCAGCTGCATTGGAAACGATGGAGAGAATATAAAATATCCCGCAGCGGGACTGCGGGATAAAAGAGGCCGGGCAGGGAGATACTCCATGCCTGTAACAGGAATTCAAATAATTAACTCGCCCGTCATCAGGAGGTCTGACGCGGCTCCGGGATTGTGTCGTTTTCCAGAATGCCGCGCAGTCGTGTGCCGAGGCCGACACGACCCCCGAAATTTTTTAGAAAAGGACTTACATACATATGACTTTCTCTTCCTTCTTTCATGCGCGGATCATCTTCTGAGATCCACTCGAATACGGGTTCTTCTCCATCACGCAGAAGTACGCCGGAATAATAAACTTTTTGATCTGTGGTGGTTTTTGCAATATCCAGAATGACGAGAGTTCCATCGTAGAAATCTCCTCTGAATGACCTTAATCTAGCCACTGGATTCATCCCTTTCCTGAACTGTTGTTCACTATACTTTATTCAGACTGTAGACAAGTCATTTTTAGGGCCGTCCGGAAACTGCCGGCTGTTTGAAGCCCGTTTTCTGCAGAAAAAAAGTGCAGAAGTCAATGTGTCTACAAACTGCATCATACTCCTATTGTAACACTGAAACTTTACAGCAAAGTTAAAACACACGGCTAAAAGTACATATTTTGTGTAAAAGTGTGGAGACTCTACAGGCTGCTTACAGCTTAAGACCTATATTTATGACGGGAGAAGCGGGGCTATAGACAGAAATAAACCAGCTGCAGTACCTTATGAAAAGAGGCAGCCGGCCGGTCGATACTGTTCCTTTTCTATTATATCTCCAAATAAAAGAAAAAGGGTAAAATATGCATCTTTAATGAAAGAATTTACGAAATGTTTTTGAGTCGGCAGAAAGGTGACTTACAATAGAAGTAAGCTGACTTTCTGACTATTTATTAAGGGAGAGATTCATTTGAGCAGAAAAGATATACTGGAAGCTGTAGAGATAATTAAGGAACTTGTGGAAATCCCGAGTCCTTCCGGCAGTACGAAACAAGTTATTCAATATGCCGACAACTTTTTCAGAGAGCTTGGTGTAGAAACCGTTAAAAGCCGAAAAGGCAGTCTGACAGCTGTCATTCCCGGGAAACAAGATGATCAGGAAAGAATGCTTACAGCGCACGTGGATACACTCGGAGCAATGGTGAAAGAAATTAAGCCGAACGGCCGTCTGAAAATTGATTTGATCGGTGGCTTCGGCTTTTCATCGGTAGAAGGAGAATACTGCCGGATTGAAACATCGGAAGGGAAAATATTCCACGGAACAATTCTAATGAAGCAGACATCTGTCCACGTTTATAAAAATGCTAAAACAGCGGAAAGAAACATGGATAACATGGAGATCCGTATTGACGAAAAAGTGTCTTCGGCAGAGGAAGTAAAAGCGCTGGGAATCAACACAGGGGATTTTGTTTCATTTGATCCGCGTGTGCAGCTGTTTGAAAACGGGTATTTAAAATCCAGACATCTGGATGATAAAGCGAGTGTAGGACTGCTTATGAGACTCTTCAAGGAAATTGTCGACGAAAACATTGAGCTTCCATATACAACACGCTTTTTAATTTCCAACAATGAAGAAATCGGCTACGGTGGAAATTCAGGTATCCCGCCGGAAACAGTGGAGTATGTGGCGGTCGACATGGGAGCCATGGGGGACGGCCAGGAAACGGACGAACATACCGTATCCATCTGTGCCAAAGATGCGAGCGGACCTTACCATGCCGGACTAAGAAAGAACCTTGTACGGCTGGCGGAGCGGGAAAAAATCGGATATAAAGTAGATATGTACCCTTACTACGGATCTGATGCTTCGGCAGCGATCCGGGCCGGACATGATATTATCCACGGTTTGATCGGGCCCGGTATTGATTCGTCCCATGCCTTCGAACGCACTCATATCGAATCACTGGAAGCAACGTACGATCTGCTGAAAGCTTACGTGACGAGTCCGATGATCGACTCCTACTAATCATTTCAGAATTCAGTTCTTCCGCAGCTGCCCCTTGGAAGCGTAAAGTTCTCCATAATACAGAAAATATGTTAATCTTACGGCAGGACAGAGTAATCCCGTAGTGTTAAAATAGAAATACTCTGTTTTAAGGAGGAACAAAAAACATGTCATTGTATGATGGGTCTTACCAGGAACTCCGTGAGGCCGCGGTGTCTGTTCTGCACCGGCTGAGCGATCTGTTAAATATAAATACCGTCTATATTGCCGAAAGAGTCGAGGATAATGTGAAAATTGCCCACGTCTATAATCATGAACGCGAGCTTGTCGAAGCAGGCTATCAGACTTCCTATGAAGCTTCGTACTGACAGTACATCGAAGCAAACGGCCGTGAGCCGTTTATTATCGAAGATCTGCAGACGAATGATCTGACAAAAAATATGGAAGTGACAAAAGTACTGCAGGCAGGCACTCTGCTCGGTGTACCTATTCTCGTGCAGAACGGCGAAAATTATGGGACGCTCTGCGCATTGGACGACACTTCCCGATCGTTTACAGAGGAAGAGATGAAACTTTTCAGCATAATGGGAAAGCTGCTCGGATATGTTATCGATGTGGATATTGAAAGATACAAAACCCAGACAGCGAACGTCCCGCTTGTTCCGCTTGGGAAAGGCGTAGTCATCCTTCCTTTAACAGGAAGCGTGAGCGAAAAACGTGCAGAAGCTATTCTTGAGCGCGTGCTCGCTTATTCTACTGATGAATCACCGGATTATATGATCATTGATGTCTCCGGACTGATTGAACGGGAAGAAGCAATGACTGAAAAGCTGCTTTACGTAGTGAACTGCCTGGAACTTGTCGGCACTACAGCCGTCATCATCGGAGTGCGTCCGGACCAGGCGTTGACCCTTCACGCCAGTCAAATGATGTCCAATGAAGTTATCATTAAGCCGTCGATGCCGGAAGCGCTGCATTCTATCGGCCTGAAACTCGACTGGAAATAGGAACAGGCAGTATGAGTTCACGCAAAAAGGTGCCCTGAGGGGTGCCTTTTTTGCGTGGACGACTGTTTACTGGCATAAAAAGTCGGTACCGGCTTTTCTCTCTCCCGAAACAAAGACCTATACGTAGAAGCGGATTATTTCGGCGAAAGGTTATGCAAAGGTATTTATCAGGAGAAGGTTGGTAGAAAAACGGGGAAGGTTGGTAGAAATCCATTGGAGTCTGGTATAATTACCTCCATTTGGAAGAAATGAAGCAGTATTTGGTAGAATTTGTGCCTCTGTCAATAAAGTAGACAAAAGTC
>PWLM01000017.1 GCA_003560495.1 Bacillus sp. (in: firmicutes)
TCTACACGGAGCTTGCTTCCTGCGTAAGGAAAGGAAATACGTTTTTCTGCTCGTTTGCTCCAGTCCGGTCCTCTGCTGAAATGCCGATAGAAAGGTCTTTTGTAGATAAAACCTGCTTGTTTATTGGAATATATATTTTGTTTTCACCAAGCTTGCGTAAAAGCCCGGAGCTTTAACAGATCTTTTCTTTTCAATGTTAAAAATGATAGAGCCTTCACTTTATCTATTCCCATTCTACACGTAATTTCAGCTCCTGCAATACGGTATTTTTCTGAAATTGACATCGTGTCATTGACTATTGATCACCGTAAGGATACAATGCAGCTGAATAGACTTTTAGGAAAGCAGGTGAATGACGATCACACATTCCAGAGAGTACGCGCAGAAACTTGATATGGAGGATTCTCTTGCCTCCTTCCGCCGTGAATTTTATGTGCAGGAAAACAGCATTTATTTTGACGGCAATTCACTCGGGCTTCTGTCAAAACGGGCAGAACAGGCGGCGCTGGATCTGCTCGCCATGTGGAAACAGGAAGGCATCGGCGGATGGACCGGCGGGGAGCATCCGTGGTTTTACTTATCCGAAAAGCTTGGGACGCAGATGGCTCCGCTTCTCGGCGCCCGTCCGGAGGAAGTTGTCGTTACGGGATCTACAACCGTCAATCTTCACCAGCTTGCGGGTACGTTTTATAAACCATCCGGCAGGAAAACGAAAATTCTTGCAGACTCCCTTACCTTTCCAAGCGACATTTACGCGTTGAAAAGCCAGATCCGTTTGAAAGGACTGGATCCGGATGAGCATCTCGTTCAGGTAAAAAGCAGCGACGGGCATACAATCGATGAAGAAAAAATTATCGAAGCGATGACGGACGAGACGGCGCTGATCGTCCTGCCGAGTGTTTTGTACCGCAGCTGCCAGCTGCTCGATATAAAACGGCTGACAAAAGAAGCTCATAAGCGAGGCATCGTAATCGGCTTCGACCTCTGTCATTCCATCGGCTCTCTTCCCCACGAACTCAGCGACTGGGGCGTCGACTTTGCTTTCTGGTGTACGTATAAGCATTTAAACAGCGGCCCGGGAGGCGTCGGAGCTCTTTACGTCAATGAAAAACATTTCGGGTCAGAACCGGGCCTTGCCGGCTGGTTCAGTTCCCATAAAGACCGTCAGTTCGATATGAAGCACCAGCTTACACCGGCCGAGGACGCCGGTGCCTTTCAGATCGGAACGCCGCACGTGCTGAGTACGGCCCCGCTTCTCGGCTCGCTTCCTATATTTGAAGAGGCAGGCATTGAAAATATCCGCCGTAAATCACTTAAGCTCACACGATTTCTTATGGATCTTGTCGATCAGGAGCTTCACCCCCACGGTTTTCACATCCGGAACCCACTGGAGGATGAGCGCCGGGGCGGGCACATTTATCTGGAACATCCGGAGGCCGCACGCATCTGCCGGGCGCTGAAGGAAGCCGGAATCGTTCCTGATTTCCGTTCACCGAAAGGAATCCGTCTTGCCCCGGTCGCTTTATACAATACGTTCACCGAAGTATGGGACTGTGTTCAGGCTTTGAAATACATTATGGAGAAGGAGACGTACAAAAAGTTTAAAAATGAACGGGGGGTTGTCGCGTGAATGTCTGTGATGAAAGCCGGCCGTGGATCGACATTTCCCAGCCGCTTAACGAAAAAACCGCCCACTGGCCCGGAGACACACCGTTCTCCTACAGGACCGCTTTAACAAAAGAGGAAACCGGCTCCGTCAACATCGGCCGCATGACAACGAGCCTTCATTCCGGAACGCACGCCGACGCGCCCTTTCACGTGGATGACGGCGGCGCAGGCATACTGGATCTTGATCTGCATGCTTTTCTCGGCTTGGCGCGCGTCGTGGACGTTTCCCACGCTTCCGTTCTGGACGAAAAACTGTTCCGGACGCTTGATCTGGACGGTACGGCACGACTGCTTCTTAAAACGTCCGTCCCGAACCGGCCGGAGCGCTTCCCGGAAGCTGTTCCGGCGCTGACGGAGGATGGCGCTTTATTTTTAGCAGAGCTCGGCCTCAAACTGCTCGGTGTCGATGTTCCGTCGATCGATCCGCTCGACAGCCGCGAAGTCCAGGCCCATCATACGTTATTTAAAGCCGGAACTACCGTCCTGGAAAATTTGATGCTCGACGATCTGCCGGACGGGGACTATGAGCTGATTGCCCTCCCCCTCCCGCTTCAGGGTGCAGATGGCAGTCCGGTGCGCGCTGTCGTCCGTCCGCTTCCAAATGAGAAAGGAGACTGATTATGAAATATACCAGCCCGTCTTCTGAAAAAGGGATTCATACCGACTTTAAAAACAACATGACGTACGGCGAATACCTGCATCTCGATACGCTGCTTTCCAGCCAGGAACGTCTGTCCGGTCATCATGATGAAATGCTGTTTATTATTATCCACCAGGTCAGCGAGCTGTGGATGAAGCTTGTCCTGCATGAAACAGATGCTGCGATCGCAGCCATCCAGGCGGACGACCTTCCCGCCTCGTTTAAAAAGCTCGCACGCGTGACGAGAATTCAGGAGCAGATCATTCAAGGATGGGACGTATTGTCCACACTCACCCCGGCGGAATACATAGAATTCCGCGATGCGCTCGGCCAGGCTTCCGGATTCCAGTCCTATCAGTACCGGATGATTGAATTTGCGCTCGGCTACAAAACGGGCCACATCCTGAAAATTTATGAAAAAGATCCGGAACTGCACGCGCAGCTGAAAAAAGCGTACCACGCCCCCGGCCTGTATGACGTGGCTATCCAGGCGCTTCGAAAAGCCGGCTTTGATATCCCGGAGGAAGTAGCCGACCGGGACTTTTCCAGACTGTATGAAGAAAACGAGGCCGTGAAAAAAGCGTGGATGACTGTTTATCAGAACGTCGACCGCTACTGGGAGCTGTATCAGCTCGCAGAAAAGCTCGTAGATATCGAAGATTCCTTCCAGCAGTGGCGTTTCCGTCATATGAAAACCGTAGAGCGGATCATCGGCTTTAAAAAAGGCACCGGTGGTTCGTCCGGTGTGAACTATTTGAAGAAAGTGCTCGACCACCGTTTCTTCCCGGAGCTGTGGGACCTGCGGACTGAACTTTAAAACTGTCCTGTTTTCTTACGACTTTCGCTGGAACATAAGTTTTTCCAGTATATTCTTCCGTATGTTTACTTCCGGAAGGGGCGGGGGTATTAGAAACGTAGATACAGAAGGGAGTCGATACAGGATGAAAGTTGTCATTATTGGAGGAGATGCAGCCGGCATGAGTGCCGCGATGCAGATAGTGCATAAAGCGGAAAATGCGGAAATTACGGTGCTGGAGCGCGGTCCGGTCTATTCCTATGCCCAGTGCGGCCTGCCGTATTATATGGGAGGGCTCGTCGAAAAAAGCGATGACCTGATTGCGCGGCCTGTTTCCTATTTTCGCAAAAAAGGCATCGATGCGAGGGTTTCTCATGAAGTAACAGACGTGGATGCCGAGAACCAGCTTGTGAGCGGGAAAAACCTGGATACAGGAGAATCATTTTCGTTGGAATACGATACGCTTCTCGTAGCCACCGGTGGGAGTCCAAATGTGATTCCTGTGGACGGGGCGGACCTCGACGGCATTCATACGATGAAGACGATTCCTGATACAGAAAATATTATAGAAGACTTCAAGGAGAAAGAGCACATTACCATTGTCGGCGCGGGATACATCGGTCTCGAAGTTGCGGAGAACCTCGTGGAAATTGGTAAGAAAGTACGTATTATTAACCGCACCGATAAGCTTGGAAGCAACTTTGACGACCCGGTGAGCGGCGTGCTCCTGAAAGAAGCAGAAAAACACGGCATTGAAGTGTGTCTGAATGAAGACGTCGCCGGCTTTACCGGGGATCCGCACGGACGGGTGAAAAGCGTCGAAACAAACAAATACTCCTATGAAACAGATGGAGTGCTCGTTGCCATCGGCATCAGTCCGAACACAGATTTTCTGGAGGACACCGGTATCTATACCCACGCTTCCGGAGCGGTCATTGTCGATCCGTATATGCGTACGAACGTCCCGAACATTTACGCTGCCGGAGACTGCGCGACACAGTATCACCGGATTAAGGAGCAGGACGACTACGTGCCGCTCGGGACGCATGCCAACAA
>PWLM01000173.1 GCA_003560495.1 Bacillus sp. (in: firmicutes)
AAGTGGAAGGAACAAAAGATACGATTTATAAGTACGACATCCGGATCTGCCAGCCGAACGAAGAGCATATGGACATGCCGGGACTTCACTCCCTGGAACACATGATGGCGGAATTCAGCCGCAACCATCACGAACGAGTCGTGGATATATCCCCAATGGGCTGCCAGACAGGTTTTTATTTAAGCCTGATCAATGATGATAACTATGAAGGCGTACTTGAACTGGTGGAAAAAACACTCCGGGACGTTCTTGACGCTGACGAAGTTCCTGCCTGCAACGTTGTGCAGTGCGGATGGGCCGCCTCCCATTCACTTCCGGGAGCAAAAGAAATTGCCGCAGCGATGCTTGAACACCGGTCGGAATGGGAAAAGATTTTCAAAGAAGAATAAATTCTTGAGCTTTCTTTATCGTGACTGACAAAAGATAATTCTGATAAACCGTTCTCTTAAAAAGAGGACGGTTTTTTCAGGTTATTGAATAAATTATCATAATGGAATATTTATTTCAGTAAGTGTACAAGTCCCTTCTCTTGCCGGTGAAAACTTGCCGTGGAGGAGATCTCCAGCTTCTACTAACACGCAGCTTTAACAGAGCCTTATCAAAGAAACTCCTTCTTATTCCCCTGATTAAGCCGAAGGGACGGATCCTGGGCGATCAAGGACGAGACGAAGATCCGTTTTCAGGCAGAAGGAATTAGCTGAGCCCGGACCGTATCCCGGAAGGCAAAAGCAGGGAACCATATGCATATTAATAATACTTTATCAACAGTCTGCAAACTTCTTTGTCGGCAGAACATAAAAAACAGCCAGAGCACCCGGGGACCGGAAGTATTTCAGGCAGCGGATGTATAACGAGGCATCGGTGAGACGCCGACTAAATATAAGAAAATGTAACGATACCGATGCAGCGGAAAAATTTTCATCTAGGCATTTTCATAGGTTTTCTCATGTGCACGTTGGAAAAAAGACATATGATATACTTGGGAGAATGTGCTGTTTTTGAAGGGGTTTTTGTATGTTTAAAAAAGGATTCACCGATTCCGATATATTATCAGCTGGAATAAATAATTAGAGAAAACATCGATTCTTGAAAGTGGGAGGAAATGTATCAAAGAGGGATGAAACCTGAAGCGGAAGTAGTTTCATTTGAGGAAATAGAACTGAATGAACAGGAGCAGGGAAATTTTCATGACCGAAAAGGCCGGGCTGAAAGTCAGTGGGTCTTCTCAAAGTATGGAAGCTGTCACTGCTGACGAGAAACTGGCAGAGCTTCTGAAAGTTAAAAGCGGTGACCGCTGTATTTTCATGGCTCACTTAAGCCGGTAGACAATTCAGGCTGTCATCATGACCCTTTTGAAACAGCTTTTTTAGTAGCAGCACCTGCAACGGTTGACCAGCTGAAAAACGTATGCTTTTTTACGTAAGAACTGAAGCTGGTATGAAGAGCGCTTGTTCGATAGAAGGAAAGTTCACCGGTGGTGCAATGAAACAAAGCAGGAGAAAAACTGCTTAGAGCTTTTCAAAAGCGGGAAAGGGTAAGAGCAAAGCAAGTTAGCAGAGGAGGCGCCGGGGATGACACCAGAGAAAAATACAGCAGCAGGAACTATTATTTACGTTGTTTGGCTCTACGTTACCGGCGGAAGTATTGTAGAGATGGCACTTGGACTTTCTTTTATGGTGCTTTTTCCGATGCTTCTGTACATAGCGGTTCCAAAAAATCCCGATCTTCTTTCTGAAAAATGGCTCGGCCAACTGTCCCGATTCTCTGTTTTTCCCGGAGTTTTCGGTCTGGCAGCTGTTACCGTGGACAGCGTTCTTTTTTCCGTGGCCGCAGCCTGCGTGTGGTTTATTTTCACCATGCTGCTCGCATTCTGCGGTGTATTTCGTACATATAAGCGTGGGCTATATCCAGCAGAAGAAACAATTATTGATACGGGGCTTGTTTTTACAGCCGCCGGAGGTTTCTGGCTTGTGCTTTCGGAAGCAGGCATCCACCGCCTGCTTCCTTATTCTGAACTGACAATAGCACTGACAGCTGTTCATTATCACTACTCTGCTGTGGTAGTTCCTGTACTGACGGGAGCTTTTGGGCGGATGACAGCAGGGTTTGGCAGGGCAGGAGGGATTCCTTTTAGAGTTCTTGCAATTGGAACAGCCGCCGGATCACCGCTGATCGCTCTCGGAGTTATTCAGGGGCCTCCCATGAATATTTTTTATACGCTCACGTATGCAATTTTACTTTCCTGGCTTGGTGTATGGTGGCTGAAACATCTTTCAGTCATGCCGGTTCGTGCCGGTTTTTTTATTGTTATTTCTGCCGGATCCCTTTTTGTGTCGATGGGGGCTACCACACTTTACGTAATAGGAAGAGTAACGGGAAGCGAAATTGTTACTCCGGAGATGATGTTCAGCTGGCACGGGGGAATTAATGCTCTCGGTTTTTCTTTATTTGGGGTTCTGGGATGGTACCTGCTCAGTCCTTTGCCAAAAAGACAGCGGATCGGCGCAGATACCGTTCCGGCGCCGGAAGAATCAATAAACGATAAGAAAGGAAGATTTTTATGACGCAGCGGATTATTATAGGAATTTCCGGCGCCACCGGACCAATATACGGTATACGCCTTCTGGAGGCACTTCAAAATACTCCGGTGGAAACCCACCTGATCGTAAGCGAATGGGCAGAAAAGACGATTCAAATAGAAACAGATTACAAACCATCGGATGTGAAGAAGATGGCTGATTACGTATATCCTTCAGGAAACCAGGCAGCCAGAATTTCCAGCGGCTCTTTTGTAACTGACGCAATGGTAATCGTACCGTGCAGCATGAAAACACTCAGCTCGGTAGCCCACGGGTTTGCTGATAACTTAATTGCACGAGCAGCGGATGTTATTTTAAAAGAACGCAGAAAGCTTCTGCTTATTCCGAGAGAAACTCCCCTTCACGAAATTCATCTCGATAATATGCTCCGGCTTTCCCGGATGGGGGTAACAGTAATGCCGCCGATGCCGGCTTTTTATAATAATCCGGAAACGATTGATGACATGGTAAATCATACGGTTTCCCGTATTCTTGACCAGCTGCATATTGAAAACGATCTGACAAAACGCTGGCTCGAATAATAAGAATCAGGATTATTTTGGAAAGACATGTGGAATAGGTCAACTATACTACGAAGCTGTTATTGTGAGGAAGAAATTCTCTTAGTAAGAAGGAGAAAGGGAAAGTATGTCCCGGCAGCTGACAGATGAAAAATAAGGAAGGACGGTGGCAGCATGAGTGTACAAGAGACTCAGGATTTAATAGAGAAAATTATGGATCGGCTGTACGAAGATGAGGAATTTATTACAGAAGAAACAGGCGAGGCCCGTAAGCGTTTTTTTCAATCAGGCACGGAAATATTAACGACGACAGATAAAATTATAAAAAGCTACATTCGTGTGTCCCGGGACAACAGAGAAATCGAACGTATTCCTGCTTACAGGATCCAGCACAATAATATTGCAGGCTTTTACAAAGGCGGTATCCGGTTCAGTGAAGTAGTAAGCGAGGAAGAAGTGGAAAATCTTGCGATACTTATGACATTGAAAAATGCGCTCCATGAGCTGCCTTACGGTGGAGCCAAGGGCGGAGTTATGATTCACCCAAATCATTATTCCAACCGGGAATTGAATCTTATCGCGAAAAAATACGTTCAGCGTTTCGCTCCGGACATCGGTCCTACTCACGACATTCCCGCACCCGACATGGGGACAAATGAACAGATTATGGACTGGATGATCGGAGAATTCAAAACGATCACTCCCGGAGAAAATTACATGGGAGCCTTTACGGGAAAAAGTGTTGTAAACGGCGGTGCAAAAGGACGACGGGAAGCTACCGGCCGGGGAGTATATCAGAGTTATAAATGGCTGCTTCACCACTGGGCAAAAAATACGAGTAAAGACGCGGTGGCTGAAGGAATCCATCAGAAACAATGGGAGACGCTCCGCAGCCTGCTTGCAAAGAACGAGCAGGGTGAAGCGATTGACGTTGCAGTCCAGGGTTTTGGTAACGTCGGCGGTGTTGCTGCTGAAATGGCCTACAACAGTACAGATCTGAAACACCGTATTACGGCGGTAAGTGATCATGAGGTAACTCTCCGCAGTAAGGAAG
>PWLM01000171.1 GCA_003560495.1 Bacillus sp. (in: firmicutes)
ACTGCCCTTCCATGGAAATACTGCTGATCGTGTTCAGCCCCGGCACCGTCGACAGACTCTGCTCCATCGGGATGGACACACTGTCTGTCACTTCCTGCGGTCCGGCGTCGTCATAGGAAGTGACGACAGCGGCAATCGGCGCATCAATATCCGGCAGCAGTTTTAACGGAATATTCGTCAGTGAAACAAATCCGAGTACGAGAAATAATGCCATTGTAACCAGTGTAAAAACCGGCCGGCGGATTGAAAAATTGGTTATTTTCATGTTGTTTCCCCTTCCCTGCTGTTTTCTTCCGCCTGCCTCTGCAGGTTGGAAAAGACGTCGTGCACTACTTTTAATTCTTTTTCCGGAAGGTCGGAAAGATAGCGGTTCATAATTTTATGGCGCTGCTCCTCCATTTTCTTAAGCAGTTTTTCCCCTTCCGGCAGAAGGCGCAGTACTGTGTTGCGCCGGTTCTCTTCATCCACACAGCGCTCTATAAGCCTGCGCTGATCCAGCTTTGCGAGCATCTGGCTGACGGCACTCGCCGATACATTCATACACCAGGCAAGCTCCTTGACCCGTGACACCTTCTTCGTACCGATTAAATAAAGAACGAGCTGCTGGTTCGGGGAGAGCCCGTCATCCACAGAACTTCCAAACTCGTGCTGCAGCGTAATCATAAAGTCGACGATATGCTGTTCCACTTCGTGTTTCAGCTGGTTGTTATCCATAACACACCCCATAAACTATTAAGTAAATTAATTATTAATTTGTTAAACTATAAAACAATTTTAGAAGGGGTGTCAAAGCAAAGCTCCTGGAGTTTGAGCACTTTATTTCAAGTAAATCTACAGTGATGTTAAGCAGGTGGCACTGCCAGCTCAAATGCTTTAATAAATACGTCTTTTTCCTTTACATATACGGCTTCATCAGTAGTTAAAGAGGATTTTTCACACCGAAATGTTTAATAAAATACATTTTTTTCCACCAAGGCAATTACATGTTACGATAGGAACGGAATTACCCAGCTTTCCACGATTTGTCTATAGAGGAGGAATTTTTTTGAGCAGTGTAGGAATTCCCGGTTCAATATTAATTTTAGTCGTTATCGGTGCGGCAGCCCTATTGATTGCATTACTGGTCTGGTTGATCGTCCGCCTGACTTCTAAAAAATAAGCTGTGCCTTGTGTCGGCGGCTGGTGGAAACTTCGCTGTGCCTCTGCCCCAATAAGTATACTTCCATTTTTTAAGAACAGCAGTTTTCGTTCAGTAAAAGATCACCATTGTTTATATTTTCTTTCCTAAAAATGAAACCGGTATTTTTAAATCGAATAACTCGTGTGAAAAATTCTTTCTTGCAGATTAATACCGCTGCGAAAACAGCTGTCTGCAATAATAGTCATTCGTATTTTTCCGTACTGGACTTCTTATAAAATCCGTTTCTGCTTCACTAAAAAATTATGGTTTGAAAACCATTTTCTGAAGGAAGAGGAAAAGTGAATGTTCATTCACTTTTTAAAATGGAGGGATACAATGAGTAACAACAGTAATATGCCGAAAGAAGAAGGACTCGATAACAGCCTGAAACTGCTGAAGGAAGGCTACCAGTTTATTATCAACCGGCGCCACACGATGCAGTCGAATGTGTTTGAAACAAAGCTGCTCGGTCAAAAAGCAATATGTTTGTCAGGAAGTGAAGCCGCAGAAATATTTTACGATAACAGCAAATTTAAAAGAGAAGGAGCAGCACCTAAACCAGTAGAAAAAACACTGTTTGGTGAAGGTGGAGTCCAGGGGATGGATGGGGAAGCCCACAGACACCGAAAAGCGATGTTTATGTCCCTTATGTCGAAAGATGATTTAAAGGAGATCCGCCGTCTAACAAAAAAGCATTGGCAGCAAGCATCGGAAGCGTGGGAATCCCGGGAAGAAATAACGCTTTATGAGGAAGTGAAAAAGATTATTACCCGGGTGGCCTGTGAATGGACAGGTGTTCCGCTGGAAGAAGATGAAGTAGCGCTTCGGGCAGACCAGCTGAGTGAAATGTTTGAGCGTCCTGCCGATGTCAGTTTAGGACATTTTAAAGGCTGGAGAGCCCGCGCAAAAGCAGAAAAATGGATTGAAGGCCTCGTCAAAGAAGTACGTAATGAGGAGCGGGATGTAGAAAAATCCCGGGCTTTATATGCTTTTTCCTGGCATAGAGACCTTGAAGATCAGCTGCTTGATGAAGAAACCGCAGCTGTTGAAATCTTAAATCTGCTTCGTCCAATGGTAGCTGTCTCTATTTACGTTGCTTTTACAGCTTTAGCAGTTCATCAGTATCCTGAGAAAAGTAAAGCGCTGGAGTCCGGAGATGAAAAACAGCTTCAGTATTTTAGTCAGGAAGTTCGACGGTACTACCCATTTTTCCCTTTTACAGCAGCTAAAGTAAAAGACACGTTTACATGGCAGGGTTATACATTTGAAGAAGACACATTGACCCTTCTCGACCTGTACGGTACTAACCACCACCCGGATGACTGGGAAAACCCGGACCGTTTTGAACCGGAAAGATTCAAAGATTGGGACGGCAGCCCATTTGATTTTATTCCACAGGGCGGTGGAGAATTCGATATTGGTCACCGTTGTGCAGGAGAATGGATAACGATTGATATTATAAAAGAAAGCCTGGACTTTCTTGTCAATCACATGACTTACTCCTTCCCGGAGCAGGATCTTTCGTTTAGCATGACAGAAATTCCTACGATCCCTAAAAGCAGAATAACCTTAAAGAACATTAAACGAAAAACGTAACATCTGCTTTCAGCAGAACAAGAACTTCACCCGAACTTAAGCCCGTCAGACAATATAAGTCTGACGGGCTTTTAAATTCCGGTTCTGGAGGCTCATTTTCTAAATTGACCGGTTGCTTCAATTAAGGGCGGTAGGTGGTTTCCCAGTCAATTTCTTCTCCTTCATACTGAAGCACTTCATGCTGGTGGCTGCTCAGGACGACGCGGATGTGCAGTTCGTCTTCCTTCACCTGACCGAGCGGATATTCCGTCCCGTACAGACGGCCTTCTCTTTCCCCATTAACGTACACGTGGGCATGTCCTTCCCGGTAGCCGGACTCCCCCATTTCCTCCCGGACGAAATCGAAATTTTCCACTTCAATACGCAGGGCAGCCGCTCCGGCTGTTTCGATAATTTCTCCTTCTATCGACGGAGCTTCTTCCTCCTCCGGTACTTCGACCGCGCCATGTTCGTGAGATCCGGCTACGTGCATGACGAAATGACTGTTGATCGTATAAAAGTACAAGGTAACACCGACAAATCCAAACAGAACGATAAAACTGATAATCCGGTAGATACTCATATTATTTTCCCAGTCCTCTGCGGAGCAGCACTCCTGCAATAACAAGAACAGCTCCGCTGGCGAGAAACGCCAGATCGTAAAACAGTGGATTGTCCGCTTCCGGGTGCACGCGGTGAATCTGAAGAATATGGTGATTTATTATACCTTCCACAAGATTGAATGTGCCGCCGCCGATTAAAAACATACTGAGCATACGGCGGAAACCTTCTTTCAGGTTCACCGGCCTCCCTCCCATCCAGAGAATAACCGCACCTGCGATGAGGGTGATCGTAACGGCGAGATGAAACAGGCCGTCGCTGACAATCTGCATTGTTTCGGTCGTATCCATAATCACGCTGTGCCACTGCAGCAGTTGATGAAAGACAATACCGTCCATCGCTCCGAGAAAACCGAAACCAAGCAGGAAACTGCCTGTTTCAAATTTTTTATTATTCTGCTGTGTGCTCACGATAGACCTCCTTTATATACATTTTAATGTCAGCTTACTATATCCTTTATTACTCCTCTTCAAACGTTCCCTTCTGCCGCTTATCCTCGTGCTGAAGCCACCTCCCACGGGCCATGACGCTCTCCAAATGAAGCGTTTCCGGATGAAGCAGAAGCAGGTCGGCATCCTTTTCTTTTTCCACCGCTCCTTTCCCCTGCAGCTGCAGCAGCCGGGCAGGATTATCAGAAGCAGCTTTCCAGACAGTTTCCAGAGGCAGCCCTTCCACGAGCACGGCATCCTGCAGCTCCTTCAGAAGACTTTCGACTTTTCCAACACCGAGGCCGGTAAACTGCCGGTTTTCATCAAACTGCGGGAGGCT
>PWLM01000149.1 GCA_003560495.1 Bacillus sp. (in: firmicutes)
CCCTGGAGATGATGAAATTGAAGGTCGTGAACAGGGACAACAATCTCAAGAAGGTAAAGAGGGTGGCGAACAAGGTGATGAAGGAGAAGGGGGCGATCAGGGCGAAGGTGGACAAGAGCCTCCTGAACCGCCAACGGAAGGTGCTGATGATGGTTTATCAGGAATCCCGGAAGATTTGGAATACAAAAATGTTTGGGGAAAAATCAAGTCAGCATATGAAGGTCAGGTTGGAGAAGGCAAGTTTAAAATGCCTGAAGGAGTAACCAAAGAAAATGAGTTTGAACAACTCATTGGTTTTTTACAATCCAACCTTGAACCCAACCTTGAAGGTGTACCCGAAGAAGCAAGGGAGATTATTGAACTTCACAGAAAGGGAGAATATGACCCTCAAGAATATTTTCAAAAAAGGTCAGTAGAACAGGGTGGAATAAGAAACCTCCCCGATAAAGAATTTCTGTTTCAAATGTACAAAGCCAGGGATGGTAAATCCGACAAGAACCCTGACGGGCTTACAGACCAGGAAATTCGAGAGGACTTAAATAAACTTTCAAAGCTTGAGCTTCGTGACAAAGCGTTAAATGCGCGTACTGCTGTTAATAGAAACATTCAAGAAAGAAAGCAAAAGGAGGAGCAAGACCGGACTCAAAAAATGCATGAAGCCATTGAGAAGTACGAAACTGAAAGAAGAAAAATTGCCAGCAAAGTTGTGAATCAATTGCAGGGCAAAAAAGAAGCTTTTGGTATTCCGATTCCCGAAGAGGACAAAAAGCAGTTTGATGAGAAAGGTTTTTGGGAAATGGTGAAGCTAAACCCCAAGACAGGTATGAACAAAGTGGCAGAGCTTTTAAGTGACGACAAAGTCCTTTATGAGGTCGCCTATCATTTGTATAAAGGAAACCTGTCGGGTGTGATCTCGGATGCAAAGGAAGGTGTGAAGAAGAACATTCAAGACAAATTAGATCGGACATTAGAACATCAGAAAGGAGGAACAAGGGTCGAGAAACCTGTCGACCGAAGCAAACTGTATTAGTCCGAATCCAAACTTTAAACTTTTTTTAAAATGCGATATTTACCAGGACAACCTACGCACATTGCCCATGAGAGTATATCAAGTTACTCCCTTATGGCCAATGCGATTGCAGATCCGGATATCCTTCCTACCGTGTTTACCCTTTGGGAGGAAGAGATTACTCCGCTTACTTCAATCTTGAATTTGAAGGGGTTGAAATCCAGAGGGCTTTTTGACAATATGAAAGATAACAACTATCGTATTGTTAAATCCAATGTGGTTCAATTCCCCATGGAGAATACCAAACTTCGCAAATCCCGCATCGTAAGGTGGGGAAGCGATGCTTACCCGAATGAGCCCGGTTTTATGAACACTCCTTTTTGGATTGTGCTTGACAACAACTGGCCGGGACCAAAAGAAGTTATCGAGCTTTCTGATAACATTACCAAACTGTACAACTATGACGATGCCATTCCGCAAGAAGTGGTAGACGGATATCTTTACAATGTGAAGCTGGTTACCAAAGTCAGGGAATCATCTGTTGATACTGCTCTTTTGGCAACCAACATGGAAGTTGGTGTTGGACAGACCATGTACGAACATGACTTCAGTGAAACCGGAACAGAAAAGTACACCTTTGATGCTTGGGGCACCGCCTACATGACTCTTCAAAGGCTCAAGTATTCTTTCTCCGGTACTGCAGAAGCCATGGGCGAAGGCAAAAAGTGGACAATGCACAATGGAGAGGTTACTTACCTTACCCATGCTGAAAACGAAATGATGAGGCGGGCAGCCCAATATCATGAGTATCAGTTAATTTTTGGTGAAGGTACTGTTGACCCCGTTGACGGAAAAATCCTCATGAAGGACAGTAAAGGCCGGGATATTATGGCTGGTGATGGTCTGCTTCATGCAGGTGATGGTGCTTATGAGTACCCATACAACGAGTGGACAATGCCATATCTTGAAAGCATTCTTATGGACCTTGACCTGCGTGCAGGAAAAGACGGGAAAGTAGAAGCTGTTCTTCTTGGTGGAATGCAGAATCTTGCAGGTTTCAGCAGGCTCATGAGGCGCGAAGGGTTTGTAACCCAGAACAACAACGTTGAGGGTTCCGGCCCCGATAAGGGTGTGAACAACACTTACGCTTATTATGAATTTAATGGCGTGAGGCTTATCCCCAGACGTTACCGCTTCTTTGACAGTGAGGCAAGGCCCACTATGTATCTGCCCGATGGAACAAGGAAGAGCTCTTACGATGGTCTTGTAGTTCCTCTTGGAATGGATTCCAAAGGAAACAACCTTGTAGAGCTTATTCAGCTTCGTCCGATGAGAACTGGTACTGTTTCCGGTATCAACAAAGGAGGGGAAATGGCCACCTCTATTGACGGTGAACACAAGCACGTTCTTTTCCAAACCGGAATTGTAAGCCGTGCAAAGGTTGCCAGGACTTTCAGGCCAATGTAGTTTTAAACTAAAAAAGACAAAGATGAAAAGAGTAGTTAAGCTCATTGCAGTTGACAACAGGTATAAGGGCTCAACCTATCCCTTTATTCCGGTTTATGATATCGGCCTTGGTACTTATCGTACCGGGCAGCACATAGACCCGAAAGACCCGGATACCCTTGGGAACCTTACACTTGAGGAAATGACTGGAAAAAAAGAGCTTTCCCCAGAAAAAAGAAAAAAGTTCCCTTATGTTATTGACCCAAAAGCCACTTACAACCTTCACAACGGAATGGAATGGGACCTTACCGTGGATGAAGACGGAAGGTCATTGAATGCCAAAGATGTTGCCATTGAACATTTTGTAAGAGCTGAAGGCTGGATGGTTGCACCGCAAAGATCCAAAGTAATACCCCGCAAACATTACTTTTATATCAAGGATGAAATCTTTGAAGCAAAAGAGAGAGTTTCCAATTCTGAAATCTCTTACAATGCAGAGAAGTTTGTTCGCGAAGGTCTTACCCCGGAAGGTCTTAGGGATGTTGGACTTGTCCTTAACTACAAGGTTAAGGAGTTTATCTATGAACCCAACACTACCACGGAGCTTATGCTTAAAGACAAGGTTCTTGAGCTTTGTAAAACGAAGCCTCAAAAGGTTCTTGAATGTAAAGAGCCTGGAACAGAGGATGACATTTACATTCTCAAGCTTGTCCTTCATGGCTTGATCACTCAAAGAGGTACCGATTTTTACGATGGAAGTCGTTTTATCGGAAAAGACCTTGACGATGTGAAAAAAGAAATAAAGCTTGAAGAGAACCGTGCTAAGGTCAGTAAGTGGAACAGAATCCTTTCTGAAAAGGAAGGCCGTATGCTGAAAACAAACGAAGAATTATCCGAGAAAGAAAAGGAAAAACTTTCTGATGCGGAGGATGTGTTTGAAAAGCATAGCGGTAAATCGTTACAACAGCTTAAAATGCATGCTGGAAAAAAGAAATACCCTAAAGAAGAATGGGAGGATCTTAATGACCAGGAAGCCATGCTTGGGTATATTGTAAAAAAAGAGAGTTAAAATGGACTATAAATTATCAACAGCCAAGGAGGTCTATCAGGCGGTGCTTGATGGAATCAAAAAAGAGAGTACTGCCGTACTTACTCCACCTGCATTCAACAGGTTAATTAATGTTGATGCAATGACTCAGTGGTTAAATGAAAAAGCCCCAAAGGGTGAGTTTGACCAAGATGTTGTTGATGATTTAAGAAATCTTTTTAAGCAAAGCGATCCTATTGACAAGGAACCTGGCAAATTCTCTTTTGAGCTTCCGAAGGACTATTTTCGATTAAAGGCTGTCATGTTTAAGCTTGAAATAAAACAGGGTAAGTATAGTGATTGGATTCCTGCTTATCGTATGAGGAGCAATTCTTTTTCTGTTTCCGGGGTAAATCCCTTCAGGAAACCTAAAAAGACAAGGCTTTATTACATGCAGCAGGGAAACTATATCCTAAACATCCCTGAGACAGAAAACGTGGCAAAGGCTCAGGTCTTTTATTATGCAAGGCCAAAGCCCATTGTCTATGACACTGCAGGAATGCACCAGGACGGTAATTTGGAAAAAGAGCAAAAGAAAGAGATAGTAGATATTGCCGTTAGGATATTCCTTGAAAGGGTAAAAGAGGAAAGATATCAGACACAGCTAACCGAAGAAGCCCTCAAAAATCAAAAATTGTAAATTCTAAAAATAAAATATCATGAGTGGACCCGGAAGAGGTGGGAATTTAACCCAACCCTTAAAAAAATTCTTGATAAACGTACCGAGTGCAGACAACCTTGGCGTTTATGAGGATCAAAATACCGGAGAGAGGATGTTGGTTTTGAAACAAGAAGGCCATGCGATTCCTGCAAACGGAAACGAAGAATATGTTGTTTCACAGCCACAAGACCCCGTTGCTAAAGTCGTTACTGTACTTCTTTCAAACGTGGCTCCCCTTGATCCGTTGAACTACAACTATGGAGTACATTTGACCCGCAGGGTGCAACATCCCGGAGTCAACAACTCCAACTTTTTCCCTCACATTAAATATTACGGCTCTGTTCTTCCTGCTGTTGATACTCCGGTCATTTCAAACGCACAGCTTAACGCCATGCGGGACGAGATTATCAGCCAGGTAAATGCTGACCGTGGATACACCCGGAGGCCGGAACATGAAATGCCCGGTTCTCCTGCCATAGCATCAAGACCTATTCGTCTTGAAAACTGGGATGCTGCTTCTGCAATGACTCTTGATGGTGTTGTTGTAGCTGCTAATGCTAATATTGAAGGATTTGTTGGTAACATAAATGCAACAGAAAGGTTTGCTGCTGTTCAAACATCAGCAACAGAAATGACTGTTGTACGTAAGACAATAGAAGATGCTGCTGACTTTCCTGTTTTTGCTGGTACTGCAGGAACGATTTCTGCAATTGCAGAAAACAATGGTGAATTTGCTTTTCATCAGCGTTTTGATACAGCTACCTTCGAGGTAACTGTTGAGCCAACTGTTGGAGCGCAGACTATTTTGCAGAACACCATTTATCCGACCCTTACTTACGAAGATGTTTATCGCATTTTCTCTCACATCCCGAACGATGGTTATTTGAGCCAGATGAGACCCGGAGGTGACCAGGTGCTTCCAAACACCCGCTATGTGAAGATCAACATTGATGTTGGTCAGATGCATTATGACCTGCACGGTGCAAGTCATGGGGTTATGTTTATGAACGCATGTGAAATTTACATGCCGGAAGATGAGTGGAACAACGCGACTGACCGTTGGGCTGCAGTAGCCGTTGGTCCTCCCCGCAGGATGATGGATGCCGGAAACGATGATGACGTGACTGATCTGTTTGATGAGTGGTCACCGTAATCACTTTTTTCTGTACCTTTAAAGGGGAGATGGGATTTTCCCTCTCCCCTTTTTTTTAAAACCCTCTCTTTATGAAAAGCTTCAATGAAATAGTTTGGTCGGTTATTGAATACGTATCAGGGTTTCATGTAACTGACGACAACCCTTTTGACCCGGAACTGATAGGTCAGAAAGTCCATGATGTAAGAGAAACCCTTATAAGGCAGAACTACCATCAATTCAAAAAAATTGATGATGCCTTTTATCAGTTCTTCGAGGTTAATATTGAAGATGCTGCTATTAATAAATCAGGGGATGTTGAGCTAAAGCAGTTTTTTGTAACCTTCCCTGAACTTGTTGTTGGTGTTGGATGGGAAAACATAAAATACCTTGGCAAAAAGGATATGCTTGAAAAGTATAACCGCAGATCCATGGATGGATTTAATGCCAGGAAAGGCAGGTTCTGGTCAAGGAATATGGTTGAGTACACCCTTGTTGGCTCTTCAAGGGCTATCATTCACAATGAAAAGCTTGCAGAGGATATTAATATGCTTGCTTTGGTAAAAAACCCATTAAGTGTTCCCGGAATGGATGGGGATAAACCCTATCCTACCCCTGACAGTCACAAGCTTGAGATGATTGTCAAGCAGGATATATTTCCTTCTTTGGGAATTAAGCCGGATGAAAAGAATGATTCAAGACATAATTGGGAAGAAATTCAAGGACGATGAAAGAATACTTTACACTAAATATAGCTATTGAAGTAGCAGGTGAATGGTTTTTGCCTTTTGAGCAATACGAAATCAAGGGATTTATTATGATGCCCTTGGTGCATCACAGGACAAGGGAAGGCTATACCCTGAGACAAAAGACTGTTGAAGAAAATCATTTTGTTGTTAAAAAAAACGAAAAGACCATTGCTGTTCCAGCCAGGGCAGGGGCCGTAGTTAATTTTGAAATCCCTGAAGAATTTGTTAACCGCCACCAGTACCTTTATGATTTGAAAACAGATGGTATTACAGATTATATTAAGGCTGCAGCAAAATATCTGAACATTCAAATCCGGTTTAGACCGGAGAGTGCTAAATGGTATAGAGATGCCATTAAGAGTGAGAAAAAAGAAACAGGAAAACATACGGTTGGGGAAAATTATGTACAAGAAAAAAAAGCCAGAGACTAAGAAATACCAAACCAAAGACCTTATTGAGCTATCTGATGAGTTTTACTTTAATAGGGATTTTGACAGTTGGAAAGAAGTTTTTTATAACTCTTTACAAGGCAATATGCATCATTATGGGAAAAAACATTATACCTATGAGCAAATTGCTAAGCGTTTTCCTAAGAAAATTATTGAGGTATTTCTTGATCTACTATGCAAAGACCTTATCGAAAACGAAACAGAATTCATCTTCAACCCCAGGGCAAAAGAATTCAACCGATACGGATTGAAGATGGGTTACATCAAAAAGGCAAATCCCAAAAAGTACCATAAAAACACAAGATTCAAATATTCATTTGCGGGTGTTCAGTACATTTTAAGGGTTATACAACCCATACACCTGATGAGAAACGATGAAATGAAGCTTGCAAGGTTTGATAAAAAATACAGAGAAATGGTGATAAAAGAGCTAAAGAAAGGGAGAAGATACTTTAATTCTTACAAAGAAAAAATCTTACATAAGTCATGGATGCAAAATACACAACCGTAGATGAAGTTCATTCCCGGCTCACTTCCTTAATCAAGGGAAAGCAAGTAAACAAGGGAGACATTTTGGAGTGGTCAGTTGAATGTGAAGCAGAATTTATTCAGGACTACTCCTATTTTGTTAAGTACCTGAAGACAAAACTTCCCGTCAGGGACCTTATGGCAAGGGTTCCTTTTTTCAAAGCAAGGATTCTTGACGTTTATGAAGACCCGGATGATAGAAGCAGCCGGGTAAATTATTATGATAACGGAAGGTATCTTATCCTGGGAAGCGAATATCGAAAAGACCATGTTTATGTGAACTTTATTGGCCTTCCCATTGACCAGGAGACAGGCATTCCCCTTATTAAAAGAAATCATGTTGAGGCTTGTGTAAGGCATGTCATGGTGAATATGTATGAAGAAGACTACCTGAATAATAAAATTGACCAAAACAGGTGGAACTATTTGCTTGAAAGAAGACTTAATGCTGTTAGGGCAGCACAGTCAGACTTTTCAGACCTTGACAAGCATGACCTAAACAAAATAAAAATTATTACAATGAGTTTTGTCCCACCTATTATTTGGGATTCATTTACACATGAAGAATTGGGAGGATAAAAATGAAACAGGCATCCTTTTTTCATAAGGGCATAATAGAGGACCTTGACTATTCAAAGCTTGATAATGAAGGGATGGTGCTGCCAACCTCGTATATCAGGCTTTTGAACAAAGAGGGGCAGGGTCTTATTGTAACACCAGTAAACGGAAACGAAAAAGTATTTGAATTGCGCTCCGGGTTTATCATTTTTGGGGCTACAGAATTTAACGGAATAGCCTATATTATTTCTTATAACCCGCGAACAAAAGAAGGTGAAATAGGTTCCTTTCCTTCTCCGGCTACAGGTGGTGGATTTGAGAATGCTTACAAGCCTTTACGAAACTTAATTAAGCATCAAAGGCTTGGCCCATTAAGGTCAACAGAGTTTAATTTCCGGATTCAAAGCCCTGTGCTTGACCAAATGTATGCCACTTACGATTATGACGGGAGTGTAAGCCTTATCTTTACCGACTACCACAATGAACTTCGTCTTGTAAATTCCGGATTTAACCAAGAGGGTATAAGAAACGAAAGATATTATCGTGAAAATACTCTTGCAGACTCTATACAGCTTGTTAAGTCTTTACCGCCAAATCAAAGAATAAGGTTTAGCGGACAGGCTCTGGGTGGAGAAATGAAGTTTGGGAACTATTTCTTTTTTTACAGGTATGTAAGTGCAAATAATGACAGAACCCCGTTTGTTTCAGAATCCTCTCCTGTGACCATTACCCGGAATGCTTTTGAAAGGCAAAGTGTTCAAATGAGTGGTGATGATCAAAAGTCCAATAAAAAAATCAAGTTCAATATTCAAAACCTTGACCATGCATTTACTTTTGTTGAGGTGGCTTACATACGGTTTTACTCCGGCCCTGAAGGAGTTGTAACCCCGGAGATAATGAAGGTGGAAAAGCTTTATCCTATCCCTGCTGGGGCAGTGGATATGTTTGTTGATGTTACAGGGTTTGAAACACTTCTTCCCTTATCAATAAGTGAGCTTTTACGGCCGGTAAACAATGAGGTTATTTGTAAATCTATTGTGCCCTATGACAGAAGGTTTTGGGGTTTAAACTGGAAAGCAAAAAAAATTGATTACAACGCCCTTAAGGATGCTTCTTTAAAAATCTATATCTCCTATGATGATCGCAGGATGATCCCAAAGATTAACCTGAGAACATTTTATTCTGACCCCAGGAACATTCATTATGCAGGTTACTTCAGGAATGAGGCATATATATGTGGTGTTGTTTACAAGTTAAAAAACGGGTATGAGACAGAGCGGTTTCCGGTTACAGGAATAGATTACAGGGATAATTCAAAAAATTCTAATGGTGTTGTTTTAATGCCAGGGCATGATGTATCCCCTGTTTTTGACCGCGACAATGAAAATGCACATATCCTTGGTGTCCGGTTTAATGTTTCTTCTTTAAAATCGTGGATTGACTTAGGCACAAAAGAGGCCAAATGGTTTAAAGAAAACGTCAGTGAGATAATTTTTGTCAGGGCAAAAAGGAAAGAAAACCTATTGTATCAGGGTGTTCTTACAAGGGTTTATGGAAGAAAGATTTTTCACAGTGTTCAACAGTATGAAACGACCTATGACTTTGAAGGCAATGATGTTTCAATTCCTATTTATGATGATTATGAAGAAGGAGAAAACTATCAGGAACATAATTTAGGAATTACCGGGAACACAAAAGGATTACCACTTGTTATCCGCGATCCCGGAGGACAAAATTCCCGTGCATTTATTTCAACATACCTGCATGACCATGACCATTCTTCTGTAGAAGAAGACTGCCAAAGCGAACAAGAAAAAAAGACAAGAGCTTTTTTCTCAACGGACTTTATTTTTGGTGACCAGGAAAAAATTGAAAGCGGCTCAGGAGAATACTTTGTTGAGCCATTGTGGGAGTTAAAGCACATTAAGCATAAGACCGATACTATTCGGCCAATGATTACAAGGAGTGCTTTTGATAAAGCTCAAAGCGCAGAAAGCTATGGTCGTATTTTTAAACCTACAAGAATAAGCAAGGTTGCAGACCGGAATAACTGGATAGTTCCTTCTTTAATGGCTCCATTAAACCTTGTTAACCGGGTAAGTGATGGTACTGTATCAGGATCAACAGAAATAATCAGGCAGGATATGCTTTGCTGGTATGATGGAAACGATTACTTTACCAACAGAAATATTATTGTACCGCCCTACATAGGACTTGAATTTGGAGCAGACGGACAGCATGAGGACTATTCATTAAAATACCCTGGAAGGGTTTGTTCTATTTACCGTCAAAATCCAAAAAGCAAAAGTGCTTTTAATCCAATTCAGTTATACTCTGATGAGCTTAATATCCCTTACTCAAGGATAAACTATGGTACCATAGATGTTGAAGATATTTTATCCGGAAAGGTAGCTTCTGTTACTTGTTATCAAGGAGACTGCTTTATTCAGCTTACGACAATTAAAATCCGAAGCTGGTATCCAACTTATGAGATAGGCCGGGAGGAGGACAAGGGAGAGATTGGAGCTTCAATATCTGCTTATGGCTTTAATTGGACTGAAACTGCAAACCAAAGAAGGTATGCACATGGACACCTTTTGGACATTGTAACTGAAAATGCTGTAAACACTGCTTTAAGATTTAATGTGGATAGTGAGAACAGGTACTATCCAGCTTTAAGGAACATAAGTTTTGATTTTGGCGGGGTGACATGGACAAGCGAAAGAGCAATATGGGGTGTTTATCCTTATTCAACAGATGTAACCGGTTGGGGTAAAAACTTGGGCTCCGGAATTGAGGCATTTATGGTAAACCATGGGAACTCACAGACAATAAGTATTAAACACTACTTACCTTTTAATCCCAATATTCCAAAGGGAATAAATCATTTTACCAATCGGATAAGGCATACCGGGAGACAGGAAGCAGGACATCCAATTCTTACTTACAGGGTATGGGACTTTGCCAACAAAGTTGATTTTGACGAAAGGTATGGACAAGGCATAAAGTTAATGATATTGGCAGGAAGACTTATTTCAATACAGGAGTCTTCTATTCTTCTTCACCAAACCAATGTTGAGGAAACTGTTCCTTCTTCAACAGGAGAAATGGTTATTGGGGTGAGAGCAATTCTGAGTGCTTACCCTATTACTTTGGCAAGGTTTGGAATGCAACACATGATGGGTGCTGTAAATGGAAGTGCAGGGATATATGGATTTGACTGGATAAATTCTGTCTTTTGGAGAATTATTATGAACGAAGACGGTATTCTTATTGCCAGGTCAATCAGCAAAGAGTACCTTATAGACAAGTATGTAAAAGACTTAAAAAATAAGCGGGATGAGCTAAACGCTAGTGCAGAACAGGAAATTTTCTCCGGATTAAAGGACAGAATTATATCTCTTAATTTAAGGGAACAGGAAGGGATAATGGTCTTAAACGACCCTTACAACTCAGAAGTTATTTTTTATGTTTCCTTTAACAGTCATTGTGAAGCAATGCGGTTTAATGAGGAGAATTCGGCCTTCATAGGAACCTTTTCTTTTCCAATGCAGTTTGGATTTAATGCAAGAAGGCATTTGCTTGGCACTGAGCCGTCTGAAACTTCAAAGGTTTATATTTACGGTGAAGGTCCTCCTGCGACATTTTTTGAAAAAGAGTATAATCCTAAAATCTCATTTGTAGTAAATGGCATTGTAGGGGATCAGAATTTCTCAATGTTGAATAAAATGTTCAAATCCCTTGAAATAGTTGCTCCTAAAACGCCAGTGCCTATTGACATGGTGGAGTTCAGAACGATGTTTCAAAAAACAAAAAATGACCCGTTTTATAATGAAGAGCAGTTTTGGCTTTCCCCGGAATATCTTATGTCAAAGTGGGCAGTTCCTATAAATCTGACAGAAGAAGGAGAAGAAGTTTTTCAGGAAGAGTCAAACATCACCGGAGAGTGGCTGAAAATAACAGTTACTTTAAAAAAGGGATTAGATACATTTATTAAAAACATAATTACTATATTTACAACATCAAGCGCATAAATTATGAAACCACAAACAAAACGTAATCTTTTCAGAATTGGTGGAACCGTAGCGGGGAGTCTGCTTGGAGGGCCTGTGGGAGCAGGAATTGGAGGTGCAGCAGGTACCGCGCTTGGTGCTACCGTACCGGATGAAACACCTGAAGAAATCACCAGGACTGTTTATCCCGAAGTATCGCCAATGGCTTCTCATTCAAGGCAAAAAATTACCCGGCCAACACAGCATATTCAGTTTCAAGATCGTGTTCCTTCCCCTTTTGGGAGAGGATTGGATCTTATGACCCCCCTTTTCATGGGTGCTGCAAGTTCCGGTTTAATGGGAGACACCCCCTCTCTTTTTGCACAAGAGGGAATGGCTATACCCGATGAAGCTCCAACACATGAAGAAGGGGGTGTAGATGTTGAAGTTGAAGGTGGAGAAATTATCTTGAATGAAGAACAGCAAGCCTATATTCAAGCAGGCAATACCCCTGAAGAACAAGCTCAAAGATACCATGAGGTTGTTGCCATGTTAAAAGAAAAAGGTATGGAAGAAGGGCCAGTTGCAGCAGAAGGTATGGCGGTTCCTGGACATATCCGTTTTGCCAACCAGTATTGGAATACTGTTTCTCACGGAGAACCACAAAAAGCACCAAGAATAGAAAGTCCTGGATTTTCAGTTAATTTGAAAGATAATTTACAACCCTATGCAACATCAGGTATAAACATTGATGCATCTGATTCTTCCGAAACACCAAACCTTAATGTTTTTGGAAGGGGTGCAAAAGGCATGGAGGGACTATCAAGAGCAGGTGTTGCTTCTGACCTTGCAAAAGCATTCACGCATGGTGCAAGTTTATTCAGGCCTCAAATGCCCGTATCCCAACCTTTTACTGCTTCACCTGTTCAGGCTCCTACCTTCCGTTTTGATCGTGGAAGGCAACAGGCAGACCTTGACCAACATTTGGGCCAGGGAATATCTTTGATGAATACGATGCCATCAGAGGCAAGGCTTGCCGGGTTAAGTAACCTTATGGAGCAGCAAATGGTTGGTAGAAGGGATATTGCAAGGGGTGCAACAGAGATTGACAACCTGAACCAAGAAGCTGCTACACAAGCTGCAAACCTGACAGCCGAAAGGCAGTTGGGTGTTGATATGGCTAACTACGAAAGGTTAATGCAGGAAAACCAGCTTGAGCATATGAGAAAAAACCTTGGTCTTGCAGGCATGTTCCAAGCTGGAGATGCAGCCTTAAAGAAAAGAGGAGACTCCTTAATGAGCGGACTTTCACTTGAGTTCCTTTCAGAGCTACAAGAAAGCATGAAGCCGGATGAGTTTGCTCAAGTATTACAGACATTGGGTATAAGGTTTTAAGCCCAAAATAACAGTTTTTAAATAGAACAATATGCGCCTATTCGATACACAAAGAGGTGGACATCCCCTTTTAAATGCATATGAAATTCCCATTACCGATACCACTCCCGACATAAGCCCACTGCTTCATGTAAGTCAATATATGCAGACAACCCAGCCTTCTCCACAAGGAGTAACCGGGGCTGCCGGTTATGACTTTGAGGCTCTGCCAAGGATGAGTGCTGATTGGAGAATGCAGATGGGAATGGTTGATGACAGATACCAACAGACTCTTTCCCGATTCCGAGAAGATTTTGAAACAAACTTTGCAGGAGATCCGGAAGGGTTTTTAAAAGCCAGGGGTGGTGATATAACAAGAGAGTTTCAAATGCTTGATTCAGCAAGGACCGAGCTTGAAACACAAATTCCTCACCTTGAAGGTCAGATGGCACAATTTAACAAGCTGCTGGATGATGACAACTTTATGCAAAGTCCGATGATAACGGAGGTTGGTGGAGAGGTTATGGGATTTGGGGAGCTTTTTGACGGTAATATTGGTTGGGGAAATCTTGATGAACTTGATACAGTTTATAAAGGAGCTCAAGGAGCTAACTTTTTGGCACAAACAGCAAGGCTTGGAGATGCTCTTGTTTTCCCGGAAAGATATGATCCAAACAAAGGTGTTGAGGAAATAAATGAGCTTTCAAAAACTATTATGAATGCTTCTAACCGAAGTGTTTTTGGAGACAGCTATCATCAAATAAGACACGATCAGCTTGGAAGACCGATGCTTGACAAAGTAAACAGGTCAAGAATGCTTGAGCATAATTTTAATCAGTTCAGTAATTTGGTTCAGAATATAACGAGTCAACTTACCCCGGAAGCAAAAACATCATTAATAGCTCAGGCTATAAATGAAGCAAGAAGAACCACTGTTACATTTGAAGATGAAGATGGCGAAAAGAATACTGCTTCCTTTAGGGGAATACCTCTTTATACTTATGAGCCTATAATTGAAAAAACACCACAAGGGCAAGAAATAATATCAGGAATAGCAAAAAGGGAAGTTTATGATCCCGATACAGGCGAACAAGTTTTTATTGATCCTCACAGAAGCCCTGACGGTGCTTTAAGAGCAAAGGCAATGGAAATTGCTATTGCAAATATGGGCAACATGTATCAGGTCAATATTGAAGAAAGATCACCCATTTCCTCTACAGAAGATTTGTCGGACATGGCCACTCCTAAAGTTGGCTTTTTGGCTGCTCTTACAGGAGGAAATTTGCACAATATGACAACACAAGAAGTTATTCATACAAGAAAACTTGATACAAGAAATATTGCTCAAAGCCTTGGCTTTATTAAGGAAATGCTTGCAAAAGAAGAAGAATTGGCAGATAGAGATAGCTTTCATAAACAAGCAGCAAGTGATATAAGAAATTACTTTAATGAAAATGAAGAAGACAGAAGAATTTTTGAAGATCCAAATTCAAGTTTAGCAGATAGGCAAGCTGTGGGTGTAAGGGTACAAGAGTTTATGCATAGGCAGGGTGGAGCTTTTGAACATTTAGATGACAACCAAAAGAAAAGGGTGTTTGGAATGTTTAGAAGAGCCCTTGTTGATGTTCCTTTGTGGCAACATCATCCAGTTGTTGTTAATAGTAAAGTTTTGTCTTGGGCAAGAAGTAAAGTTTTCCCGCAAGGTGGACAAGGAGAGGATGTTTATGTAAACCTTTCAAATATTTCTCCGGAAGAGCAAGAGAATTTCTTTTTTAGAGGAGAAAGGTTGCGATATGTTGAATTGCCTAATCCTGTTGCTGAAAGTATTAATCAGTATTATGGACATCAGTTTCATTCTGCGCCTGTTTCTGTTTTGGGTCAGCATTTTCATCCGAATGAAATTACAGCGGGACAAGGAAATATTGTTTTTATCCCAGGAGTGAAAGCATATGAAGGAAGAAGAGCAACTGTTCAGGGCAGGGAAACAACGATGGCCGCAATTGAAGGCGCGATGTTATTAACAAACGACATGCTTAAACGTGTTAAAGTTGATGCTTTTGACAAAAAAGGGGAGCATAGTTTAAGAAGTCTTTGGGACTTAAGAAAAAACAGTATGCTTGGCCTTGGTCAGGTAAAGGTGGAGGATTTGGAAGAATCTGTTCAAGAAGCAATAACTAAAAATGAACGTATTTATGGCGATAGAAGAAGGGATCAAGTGTGGGTAGTTCCCGCAGATTTCTTTATAGCAAATCCTGATATGGTTGACCAAATAACCGGGGAAGACTTTATGCTTGAGCCAGGAAGGTATGTAGAAGAAGTTTATCAGCATGCATCGCAACGAGAACAAATAAAAGCAGGACAAACAGATCAAGCACTTAGGAATTTTGTTGTTCCGGGAACCCAATAAATAAAATAAAACTTTCATATGCCTACAAAAAACCCAAATATAAATCCTCCTGTTACCCCAGAGGATGCAGCGAAAGAAAGTCAACTTCCTGAAATAACCCAACCTCAAGGTCCTCCCGGAGAATCAAGTCTTCAAGAACCTCTTGAGTTTCAAGAAGGGTTTACTCCCGGAGAATCAGGACTGGTTGAACAACCCGAAGCAGCAGAAGGCTCTTTTATTGATTTTGGCTTGGCTGCTCTTTCAAACATTCATGTTTCTGATATTGATGTTTTCTCTCAACAGCACAATATCCCTGCAAGATTAAGAAGTAAGGAATATTACAGGGAGCAATTTCCTAATTTAGGTCATGCTGATTTTGAGACTGTTTACAACGACCTTGTAAATATGTATCAGCTTTACGAAGCCAATAACATTGACCATTCCCATTCTGTTTTGCAAGGTGCAGGTATTCCCAGGAAAAACATCATGTTTGACAATGCCGGATTGCCCACAAGGGACTTACCTACGCAATAATTTATTAAGCTTCCTCCGGATCATATGTATGGCCCTGGCTATGATTATGAGCCGTTGCGGATGCTTAGTCCACAACAACAGGCCGAACACGTTGGCTTTTTTTTTGATAAAAACAATCAACTGGTTGAAAATAGCCGAAAAAACAGGTTAGGAAGGATGCTTGTTTTAAGGGAAAATCCTGATCCCGAATCTGCCATTCCTTATTTTTGGCAAGAATCTTCCTGGACCGATGCTGAGTTTACCTCATCTATAAGAACTTTCATGGGGCCTCAAAGAGTGCAAAGCTCTACTATTGGAAGTCTTTTTAATTTAAGGGGATCTACATCCGGATTTATGGGAATGAGTGTTTCTGCTTTAGGTGGGTGGCTTTCTGCTGTTTCTGATCTTGGAGAAGATGTTGTCAATGCAATAAGTACCTCAAGAGAAGCAGGACATCATAATCCTGACAGAATTGCAAATAAAATGGGTAATAGGCTTACCAACCTTGGAGCCTATATTACTCATATGAATGAAGATGAACAAATGGGGCCGTTTACTTCATGGAGTTCATTTAGTTATGGAGTTTATTCAGGTATTGGACAGCTAATGTCCATGGCCATGCTTGCAAAAGCTGCAAGAAACTTTGGAGCAACCCCCCGAATGTCAGGCCGTATTTCACTTGGTCTTGGTGGTTCTCAAGCTGCTGCAAGTTTTAGAAGCATGATCCTTGAAATGGGAGGTAGCGAAGCTGATGCTGCAAAATTCTTTTTCCTTTTTGGAGCGGGTACTTATACTGCGAATATGTTTATTGCTTCTAACCTTGCACAAGTTATGCTTGCAAGGCAAGGGCACCAAATAATGAAAAAAGAGCTTAATGCAGTTGGGAGGTTTGTTCAAAAAATGCTTCCCAAAAAACTTTCAGAAGCCTCTTCTCAAACAAAAACAAAATTAGCGAATAAAACAGCCCAGGGACTTGTTGCTAAAATTAGAAAAGGAAGAGACTACTTAGGTGATCGTCTTACAAAACTATCTGAAAGAGGGCCTTTGGGTACTGCATTTGCAATGTCTTTTGAGGAATCTGTGGAGGAGGTTGGTGAAGAGTTCATGCACGCTCCTACAGAAGCGTTTTACAATAGGTCTTTTGCTTTACCCGGTGCAAGAGAAACTGTAGAATATCATAAACTTCATGATTTTGAGTATGCCATTCACAGAGATGAAAATGGTCTTCCTACTTATTGGCGTTATGATAGGGATGGGAACAGAGAAGAACTTGATTACCGGACATGGGATCAGGAGCAAAAAGACCTTCAAATGGCCGAAGGTGTGTTAAGGGGTGAAATGCCATTTGATGTAGGAATTAGTTTTGATGAAGCTGGTATTGCTGCAATATCTTCTTTTATCTCTGGTATTGGAATGCATTATGGAAGTGGTGCTCATAAAGTAAGAAGGGATAATGATGGTAAGATGCTTCGTGAACAAATTGCTATACACCTTTCTCAAAAGAAGGCCGGGGCAAGAGAGCGTGCTTTAAAGGAAATTGAAAATCAATTAAGAGAAGAACAAAAAAAGAGTAATCTTTTTGGCCCAAACTATATTCGTGAAGATGGAACTGTAATAGCTGCAGGTGAGCAAACACAAGCTGATGTATCTGTGGCTGACAGGGTTATTCAGCTTTGGATGGATGATTTAAGGTTAAACCTTCATGCCATTGATTACTACGGGTTACAAAGCCCGGAAGCAACACAAGCCATAAGGCACAATAATTATCTTCTTACGGAAGGTCTTGAGGTTGTAAAACACATTGAAGCAGTAAGTGCCAGGCTTGATCAGGCTCAAAAAGGAGAAAAAGTTGAGGCTTATGAGCAAATGGTTAAAGAAGGAGATACTGCTGAAAACATTGAACAAACCCTTCAGGGGCTTCAAAGAGCCTTTGACCATATTTTTGTTCCACAAGACCCAAGCAATCCAAAATCCACAAGCCGAAGGTATAGTGAGATATTCCTTGAACAAGCACTTGTTGACCACAAAATACATTCTCAAGCAAGGAAATTGGCTGCTGTTCAAATGCAGCAAGAAAACCCTGGGCAGGCTGTAGATAGAAATTCTCCTGAATTTAAGTCTGCATACAGAAAACATCTTGCACAGATTAAAAAGAACGAAGGGCATATTGCTGCTTTGGCATGGGCTCAAAACCCAAGTAAGTTTTATGACCTCTTGAATGTGATGCCACAAGGCACAACGGCCTATACTGTTCTTGACAATATCTTTAACAACCTTGTTTCTCAAGAAGTAACAAGTCTTGTTAATGAAATGAATCAAAGAATAGAGCAGTCAAGAGAGCAGTTTCAAAATGCTCCGGAAACGCTTGCACATGTAAAATCTGATATTGAAGCCTTGCAGCTTCCCTCTCTTGAGCAAATTTCTCAAGACATTTCCGGGAGACAGGAAGTACCTGTTGGAACTCATGACCAGCTTTCAGACTTTTCAGATACTGTTGAAAGGACTTTTGAAACCTTAAATACCCTTGCTTCTCTTTCACGTCACAATGTTGTTTCAACAAGGATGAAGGGAGATATAATGAAGGCTTACAGGAGCTTTGCTCAAAAAATTACACCTTTTGTTGAGCAAGTTTCTGACCTGCAAAATGACATTATGGGTAATTACCCTGGAGAACTTCTTACTATTGCTTCTAATATTTCTGAAAGTATTAATGCTCTTAACCGTGTTGATGAAGGGTTGGCAAGGACTGAAAGGACAGAAGTAGTTGAGAACTTTGAAGCAGAAAGCCCGGAATTTCAACAGCAATTAAGAAGAGAGGCGTTTGAAAACTTTATACAGGGTACTCACAGGACAGGTCTTGTTGAAGGTGTAGGCCCCAGGGAGGTTCCTTTTATTGAGGAACTTCGTTCTTTTGAAAACTTTATTGGCCAAGACGGTACAGAGGTAAGTGATCCTGGACAGAAAGTAAGGGAGATACAAAAAACAAAAGATGTTGCTGAAACCTTTACTGACCTTATTGAAATAAACCATGAGTTTTTACAAAACCTTTCTGGTGATGAGGCTCAGCATAGCGTTTTAAGAAACGAAAACAGGGGCAAGACGGAACTGACAGAAAGTGATGCAGCATATCTTCAAGAAGGTATTGATGAAATTGTAAACCTTGCTGACCGGATATTAAAGCATGAAAAGCTTAACAAGCACAGCCGTACCATCTCTCAAGTAAAAGAGCATGTAAATGACCTTTCGGTAAGAAACTTTATGCTGGGAGAAATTTTTGACTTTTTCTCTGAAGAAGGGAACAGGTCAAAGATGCCAAAAGAATTTGCGCAAGCTTATGACCAAGTAGGACACCTTTTGGGTGAATCCGAAAAGAATGAATTTTATCATTTGTTTGAAAGGTTTATTAGTGAGAAAGAGAATCAGCCAAAAGTTAAAAAAGAAGTTCTTGAAAGAATTGGGCAGATTGAAAAGGCCATTATTGATGCAGAGAATAGCTTAGGTGGCCAGCTTGAATCATTTATTGTACAGCATAAAGAGTGGGCTGAAAACTTTGCCGTTCAAAATAAAAACACTTTACACCAGGTACAGTTTAATGTTCTTCACGATTTTATTGGGGGTCATGCTTTCACAAGGACAGGAAAAGAGTTTAAGGGCTTTTACTCTGTTCCTACATTTGAGAATGCCATAAGTCCTTCTTCCCGCGAATTTCAAACAAAACTTTATACAACTTTGAGCTATGCTAATATGCTCAACAAGTTTGGAAGAACAAGAGAAAATGGAGAAACCAATTTTACTCTTAAAGAGGTTCATCAGGTATTTCGCGATGTTCTCAAGCAAAGAAGTGTTGATTATAATGTTACTACACAGGCACAGTGGAGAGCAGTACAGCACGTAGTGGGGTTTATCCTTGACTCTGACTCATCCTTGCTTCATAGATCGGAAATTCTTTCGGATATGATTAAGAATTCAATCTATCTAAGAGGGGTTGCGGGTTCTGGAAAAAGTACTCAGGTTATTGTTGATGTGCTTGAAACCATTGCACAAATGACAGGGGAAAGTCCAAAGGTTACTTATGTTGTTCCTACACCTGGACTTCTTGAAACACACAAAAGAAATCAGGCTATTGTAGATCCCTCTTTGGAGAATTCCAATATTGTATATCTGCATGAATTTCTTAATAACAAAGTTTCTGTCAGGGATATTGTGATATTTGATGAGATTGGTCTTATCAGCCAGTCTAAATACTCTGCAAAGATTAACGAAAAGCTTGATGGCAGAACAGCCATTTTTCTTGGAGATGACTCACAGGTGTCAGAATTTAATTCAGTGAGCCAGGATGTTCCCATGAAGACTGTTATCATGGATAGAACTATTCCTCTTACCGAAGTATTTCGTTCTGGCAATCCACAACACTTTTCTCTGCAAGATTATTACCGTGCTTTTTCAGTTGGGAATGTAGGTACAAAGATGCCTCATCTAAATTATGAGTACAATGAAGCAGGTTCGATATCCGGAGGAAGGTATTATTCCAATACTGCAGAACTTGTTGAGGGATTCATGTCGGTGTTTGAAAGGCTTTCACCCAATCAAAGAGTTCCAAGTGAATTGTTGTACATAGTGCCCAGCCTTGAACAAAGGCAGGGGTTTTTGACAAAACTTGAAGAAACCCATGGTAAAAAGGTTGCAGATGAAGGTGGGCCTCTTGTAAAAACTATACAATATGAGCCTACGTTAGAAGCCTATCTGCGTGCAGTAAGTGGTATATCTTCAAGGAAGGTTTTCTTTGAGTATAACCCGACTGACTTCTTGAGAAGCTACATCACTTCTTCTGCCATTGGTGGTCTTCCTACACTCTATGATGTCTCTTCTGGTGTGCTTAATACCCTTGGAAGAGTTGGTCTTACTGGGGCAACAAGGCAAATAGAGTTTATTGGGCTTATTGGTGATCCTGCTAATTCAAGTCAGGGCAGAGTGCTTGTTACCCATTCGGAAGTAAGTGATCAAACCAAAGGTGAGCTTACACAAGCCATGGTAGACAGACTTGACTTGCTTGCTGATAAAGAAACGACCTATACAAAGCAGACCAAAAAAGAAGGAGAGCAAGAAACGCCAACCAAGAAGTCCAAATCAGATTTCCCGCGAAATCTTCCTCTTACAGAAGGAAGCAGGTTAGCTATAAAAGAAGGAAAGACCTTTAAAAAGGTTACTTCTATTCTTAAAACCGAAAACAAAAATGCCGTTGATAAGCTTCAGGAGGTTCAGGTAGATGATGGTACCGATGCACAGGGCCTTAAGCAAGGAGTTTATCATGCTACAGATCTTGCCTTTGACCAATACAAGCAAAAGCATAAAGTTACTGATGAGACATATACCCCAAGGCAAAGAGAGGAGCAGATTAAAAGCAGGATGGTGAGGAGTATTTTGATGCATGTTACTGATGGCAGCGATACTTTCAGGCAACAGGCAGTAGAGATTGTCAATGAATTGAATGATTTGTACAGGTCAGATGATACTTTTTCCGAAAGTGCCATTATAAAACATCCTGAAAAGTATGTACAATCTCTTTTAAGAAACCTTCAAGAGTCTCTTGTAACTCTTGCTGCTACAGACCTTTCTATTATTGACCCCACTATACTTGCGAAAGATATTGAAATTACGGGCCGGGATGGGAACCTTTACAGGAGTAATGTTCAGGCCAACCCTGCAATGATATCTGTTGTAGGTATAGACAGGCAAGGAAATCCTATTGTTGATATTTATGACTTTGTTATTCACCACAGCAGGGAAACCTTAAGTGATGAAATAGGTCCTTACTCTGTTCAAAAATATGGGATGTATGGTGCAGTAGCCTCGGCACAGGAAGTATTGGTAGATGGCAAAAAGAAAAACCTGAAAGTAAACCGGGTTGTTCTTACCAATTACTTTATGCATAAAGATGCGATTCAAACACTTCCTACAACCTTTGTAACTGAATCTCAGTTAACAGAAGGTATTGCTTCAGCAAATGAAATTGTAAATGTGTTTCAAAAGAAAGATCCAAACCTTGAGGCCCTGGTTGAAAAGCCTGACTTTTTTGCCAATGAAAGAGTAATGCTTGATGATGCGGTTAAGGAAGGTTTTGCATATCACACCGGGACAGGAAGATTTGGTCAGCCTGTGGTTGTGGATAATGTCATTTCTGTTACGTCAAAGAACAACAAAGTAACAAAATACGTCAACTTTACCGACCATGTGGGTAAACCCGGAAGGCTCTCTTATAGCGAGTTTAATAAAAGGTACATGCCCATTTCTGATGCCAAGGAGCATTTGAATGAAAACAGGTTTTATAAAAGGGCAGATGTTTTTGAAAGCTCTGAGCTTAAACCTACCATGTCACATACTCTTTATTTGACTGGTGACGATGTGAGTCAAAATATCAACACAGTTTTAAAATCCCCTGCGTATCGCGCACGAAATACAAAAGTAATAGGGGAGGCCAGAAATAGGCAATACCCCGTAGAAAAGCGTTATTTGGAGTCCTACGATGGTGTTAGGGTAAATGAAGATGGTTCAATAGCTCCTCAAAGCTTTGAGCATGTCGTAGTAAATCAAATTGTAGATTCCTACATTAATGACAATATAGATTGGGTAAGAGAGACTTTGCAAGAGGCAGGGTTGATTCAGGACGGTCAAAGTTTGTCTAAGGCAAAGGCCATTGAAATGTTCAAGAAGCACAACTTTCATATTCTTGGCATGGACAATACCCCTGAATTTAATTTCTCAAATGACAATTCTCTTACAAAGCATCCGGTAATAAAAACATTCTTAAATGCTCCAGTAGGCAGTAAACAAGAAATTGATGCATTCAGGCAAGCAAAGAAAATTATTGAAGAAGGTTTTCCAAAAATGCTTGCAGAGAATGTTCCCGATCCTCATTATGACAAGATTGTAGCTTACAATATTCATAAGCTTGTTCAGCTTAAAGAGGTTATAGATGCTCAAAACGAGGGTACACCTATTACCGCAAGTGTTGTTGAAATGACTTTGGGTAATCTCATCATGTCTGACAGCCCTACTCTTTATAGTGACTTTGTTAACGAGATGACAAAGAGGGGTTTCCACCATGGAGAAATCAAAATGGTAAAAGATCCAAAGATTGGAAGAACCTACTTCCAGTCTGACTTTTACATGGATGGTATTCCCGGAACAGTGCCCGTTCAGTTTAATGCGGTACCGGCCAATGCAAACCATGTAAGGGAACTTTTAACAGACCTAAATAAAGTTGCAAAAAGTCAGGAGCTAAACAGTCTTTTTGAAGAGATTGATGTACTTGTTACCAAAGAAGATTTTTCTGAAACCGACAGGCAAGTTTTAAAGGATGTTGCTATAAAAGCAAAAGACCTTATAAGGATAACCAATGCATACCAGTTTATTGCTGCTAACAGGAGTCAGTTAGCAAAAATACGCGATCAGATTCAGGAAAACCTTTCAAGAAGGGAGATGAGAACAGAGGATGCGGACCAGGATGTTCTCGGAATGGTGTTTGAAGTTTCGGAAAACCGCGTTGATATTGCAGGTTATAGGGCAAAAGACAGGCTCAATAATCTTTATTCTGCTCTTTCTGCTTTGGCAGACTTAATGACCAATGATAACAGACAACTATTTAAAAATGTAAAGCTTTATCAAAACCCATGGCTCTATGTTGAGTCACAGGTTCAACAAGAGAGTGGGAAAACAATACCGAATCCTGATAAGATTGAAACCCTTGTTAAAGAAATCAAACAGCCTGAACTTTATATCAGTCCTTCAGAAGACCAGTTAATTGAAATTGAGAACAGGATAGCACAGCTTCAGGGGATAAATACGAGAACAGGTGATCCCCGTGGTAATGATTCCAACAGTGCTGTAGGTGGCTTGTTTAAAAGAAACATTGACAACAGAAGGGTACAGCCACATGATCTTATTTCAAGGCAAGAAGCAGTAAATGAGTTGTCAGGATTGCTCCCGGCCTTTGCTGTTAAACATAAAGTAAAGCTTCATGACGATGTAATACAGGTTAAAAACAATGAGTTGTTTGGAAGGCTGTTTAATGACATGCTTGAGTTTTCCGGGTTCCCTGTCAACAATGAGATAATGGTTGAAAGGAGAACACCAAGGCATGAAGCCATGCATTTTATTATGCAGCACATGCTTGACACAAAAACCTTTAACCGGGTTGTCCAGGATATTAAAAATGAGCTTGGAGAGAATTGGGATGGTTCAATGACCCATGTGTTTGAGTATGCTGCAGAAAACTTTGAAATAAAAGCTAATGTTCCCCGTCCCCGCAATATATTTGAAAGAGCAATTCAATTTGTAAAGGAAGTTGCTAACAGGTGGGGCCTGTATGCTTTAAGCTATCGTGAAATGCTTATGGCTACAGACAGGGGCTTTTATATTGATGGTCATATGAGAGGATCTCCCAATGCGGAGATTGATATGCTTGCCAAAAATAAATTTACCAACAGATATAAAACACCTGAAGCTGTTGCAAGGGTTGTAAGAAAGTTTGACGATTACAGCACTTATGCAAGGGTAAGAGATACCTTTGTAGCTCCTGCTCTTAAACATTATCTTCCCTATGGTAAGTCTACCAAAAAATATGTAGGCGGGCTTGCTGCTGCTACTTATAAGGCACATAGTAAGTTTTTGGAGCCAAACAATTACCGGATTCATTCAGAGCAAGACCTTCTTGGAGAAAAGATAGTCTTTATTCGTAAAAAAAGAAAACGTGTTCGGGAAATGACACCACAGGATTTTGTGGTTGCCAAGTCTCAAATGTCAGACCGCCACTTCCAGGCAGTTGATTTTTATGTTCAGCACGTCTTGAGTAATCCGGAGACAATGAACGTTTTCCTTCAAGACCTTCTTCCTAACACCCAGATACTGCATTTGGTTGAAGCAGGGAAGCAGGAAACTTTAAGGGAACGCGGTATCATAGGAACAAAAGTCAGTAATAATGCTGCTGAAACAACTGCTCACATGGATGGCTTTAACAAGAGCCAGGACCATAGAATTCCGGATGCACTAAACATCTTGATAAGTACCGTTCCAATGTACAAAAGAGTTTCAGGGGATCGGTACAACAGGACAAATTTCCTTCTCCCTATTAGCCAGGTTAAAAAAATAATGGTTGATAATGTTGAAAGGATGAGGGAGGCCGGAACCTATGAGAATATGACTCCTGATACATTCTTCAGGGCTTTAAGAGAGCATCTTGAGAGTGGTTATGTGTTTGGAAAAATGAGGGATAGCATTGCCAGTGTTCTTATGGAGTTTGGTGATATGGCCAATTACAGAAGGAGCAAGGCAAGGGGTGAATACCTTGAGTCAAACCAGGGAGTTATTCAGGATGCCGGATATCTTCACATCATAAACAATCCTGACAGGGTATCAACTGCTGCAGGTATTCAGGGACAAAAGCATTCTTTTGCAAATAGGGTTAGTGACCTTCATACTGCACTTTCTGGAATACTCTCTCACTTTAAGTCAACAGAGGTTAAAAGAACTGTATTGGCTGTTGGTGATAGAGGGAAAAACAACGAAGTAAGGTCAAACAACACCGCCTTAATTCAAAGGCAGAACATTGTTAACAACATTGAGACAAACCTTTTTGCAGATGATGGCTCCATTGACTCTATGTATGGAGAAATGATGAACCCTAATTCTAATAGCTATTCAATTAAGGTAAACAGTGAAGGCTTGTTTGTCAGAGACACGCAGAGAAAAGATGGTCCATGGACAGAAGTTTACAATAGGAAAGCCAAGAGAGTAAACTTTGCCGATGAGCACTCTTTCCAATTGGTATTGTCCGGTCTTGGTATCAGGAACTTCCCGATGAAGGCACTTCGTAATGTTGCTGCCACACAGAAAAGACAACAATCTCATGACTTTGCCAATGCTCTTTATATGATGACTGCTGCTGCAAAGGTAAACTATGATCTTTCAAAAGCATTTTTTAGTAAACTTGACCAAGTTCAAAAGGCAATAGATGCGGGTAAGGAAGTCGCTTTTGATCCTGAATTGCAGGAAACCATGTTTAATGAAATGCCTTCTGAAACAAAACAGCTATTTAAAGATGTTTTGGAAACGCCTTACAGAAGAAGTCATTCAATGGGTACAGTAATTACCAGTGAAAATGTTACTACCCCCGGTGGTATTCCTTTTCAAATATCGGCTCCCTCTCCTATTGACTTTACCCAGGAGATTGATATGTTTGCACAAATCATAACGGATGCAAACGCCATAGAAGCTCCCTCATTTTCTTATAATGCAGAAGGAGGGAGGATTCATTCTCATAGTCCTCATTCTACTCTTACTACACTGCTTCATGGCTCTGAGCCCATTGTTGATAGTTACAGAAGCAAGGCAACAAGGGGATTGGATAATAGTCCTTTGGCTGCAAGTCAAGTCGAAGGTGGACACAGGTTTAACAACTCTATTCTTAAAAGGACTTTGGGATTTGATGCTCCTTCTTATGTTGTAGGGTCAAGGGCTGGTAATAAAGGCAAAAACTTTGACAGTCTTACAACAAAGGATATGTACATTGCAATGGTGGAAAACCTCTTTGCTGCAGACATGAAAGGTAGGATGAGAGGATTCCATAAGTACAATGTTGTACTTACTCCCAATGCGGACAAAAAGGCTGTCCTTAGCGTTCCCTTTTATTTTTATAATCCCAGGGAGAGAAATACAATACCACTTTTTACAAAGCCAAAAAGAGACGGAGTAAGGGTTCTTGAGATTAATCAAACACCCATTGTTGATACTTTTTCTGATATTGTTAATTACTATCAGGCCAGGAATAGAAATACAATAAATAAGGTAAGCGATGTTTTCAGTCTCATAGGAAAGAAAAAAGAGCTTAACACCCTTTTGGAAAGTCCTGATGCAACTGTTACTCTTGTAGGAAATGATGCTACAACAGTACGTCAAATGCTGGTGAATAACCGCGACTATATCCTGCAGGATGAAAGCTTTAACAGCAAAGGAGAAAGGGTTATAACCATTGCTCCCGGTCATGGGTTGGCCATGGATAACACTCCCTTTAACCAGGAGTTTTTTGGCAGGTGGGTTGAAGCACAAACTACTGCACAGAAATATCAGCTTTTAAGAGAAGTGGCATCTGAAGAATTTGTTCACTTTATAAGTGATATGGTTGAGTCAGGTGCTTTTCATCATATTGCTCAAAACCGGGACGGGAAGCTTGATTTTGAGGTTGCAAATACCTTTACTCAAGAGATTGCAAATGTAAGCACGTTAAGGTCAAAGGAAATAAGGAATATCCGGGATGAATGGTTTAAGACGTGGCTTGCAGATAACAAAGCGTTTCGCAATAAGTACCCGGATATAACCACTCTTGAGCAGCTTAATAAGCTTGGCAGAGGACATGAAGCCATAACACAGGTTTACCGGGAAATGTATAAACCCGAAACTGGTGTTCGTCAAGCAATCACAAATGCAAAAAAACACTTTACCAAAAAGACAAAAAAGGTAATTGCTCAAGAGGGTAAAAGGTATGAAGAAATGGCTTCTGCTTATGGAGCCCATGAATTTCAGTGGCCTTCTTACCTTGAAGGGGTCTTTATGATGCATTGGGCAGCAAATGAAAGCCTTGGACAGCTATTAAGAAGCGATATTACCAGCTATGCAGGTATTTCAGACTACATAAAAAGAGGTAGTATGTTGTCTGCTCCTGGTACTTCTTTTGACTTTTCCAATCCTTTTGGTGCCGGACCAAACATGAATGTAATTGTAATGACCGATTTGGGTCATTATAATGAGTTCTTTGGTGTTCCTAAAGGAGACAGGGCAGGAAGAAGGCTTATAACCGATGGTCATTCTACTGCTAACCCCGTATGGCAAATGCTTCTGCAAAGGAATGCAGGAAAAGACCTTGGCCTTATAGGAGATTATGCAACAAAAACTGTTGTCAGTGGACATGATATTTCCAATGACCAGCCTATTTATTTTAAGTTTTCACAGCACCCAATAACTGCAGACCAGTTTAACAACAATGCTTTTTACCGCGATGCTATGAAGGCATTCCTTGGTAAGCACTATAGTACTTTTAAGCAGTTCTTGTCTGAAAGCAATAACAACTTTGATGTTGCTGTACAAAGGATGGCAGATTGGTTTGTTGATCCGGCTAATGCTATTGATGGTGTTTTGCCAAGGGATGAGATGGGATCGTATGTTGTTTATGCAAGCTCATTCAAGGCAGGGCTTACTGCTGTAAATGATTTTCTTTACAACACAAAAGACCCGGCAGAGATGAATGTGGAAACGGCTTACTTCCCACAGTCATTGACCACCTTAAAAGTACCGAGTGATTTTATAAGGCTGCAGAATGTTAATAATTCTTTGGGTGATGCCGATACCCATTCATTCCCAACACAGCTTTATTCTCTTATGGGTGTTAAAGCCCATAACCTTGACTATTCAAACAGGTTTACAAATGCTCTTAATGATATAGCCAACCAGTTCAGTACAGATATAAATGCATTTCTTTCTGACCCAGGAAATTTAAGGGATCGTGAAAGGCTTAGGAGCTTTGTAACATCTAAAGTTGCTGAAATAAGTGGTGACTCTATCAGGGGATCGAAGTTTGAAGAATTGCTTCTTAATCCCAATATTGATCCTTCTGTTTTAAGAACAAAGCTTTCTGATACTTTTGCTTCTTACCTTAACAACCATTTGAAGCCACGCGTTCCCGGAGATAACAGGGTACAGCAACCTTATATTGGGTATGTTTATGAAGGGGAAGCAGGGGTAATAAGTCTTGCAAGTGATTTGGGTCTTGAAAGCGACAGGCAGCTATCAAAAGGTAATGTAAGAAGAATGCTCAAACCGATTACTTATATGACAAGTGACGGGGTAGAGTTCACTTCAAAGGTCGATCTTCAAAACCACATAGCACAACAAGGCCCCGAAGGGGTAAGAGTGTCTCCCCAGGAGATGATTATGAAGTTTCCCTACCATAGGGAGTTCGGGCTTGCTCCAAATGCAAGTTTAGCACAGGTAATGGCTTTAACCAACAACTTCTCTCTTTATGAAAGTGGTATGGTAAGAGCTCTGGGAAGGGGTGCAAGGGATGCAAGCCATCAGGCCGATATAATTTTGAATGCTTCTGAAGCCCAAACAGTAGGTGGACTTATATCTATGTTCCAAAGTGCGGATGTTGTAAATCGGTTTGGGGGAGAGGTAAGGCAAATGGCTATAAGAGAGCTTGAGGCAAACGAGGCTTTCTCTGCCCTGCAAAGAGGCAATCAGGAGAGAAATCAAATGATACAGGAAAGAACAGATGCCATTCTTGCACAACCTTTGGGAACCGCAGAAGGACAAAGGCACCAAATACTTAACAGCATAGGTGAATATTACTACAACCTTAACAATGCCCTTGATGTTGTTTCTGTTCGCATTCCAACCACAAATGCTTCTTCTGCTGCACATGGAAGGATAGTTGCTTTTACCGATAGTGGTAATTCTGTCTATACAAGCTCTGTTAAAAATATTCTTGACGGTAGTGACTATGACCATGATGAGCTTCATGTATTTTATCCTGATTTGGAAAATACCAGGAGAACAGAGTCTCCGGAAAACCAAATGTTTGATGCTGTTTGGGATTTTTATTCCGATTCAAGAAACTATGACCTTGTAACAGATCCTATTAACCTTCAAACTTTCAGGGTGCATGCAGAAACTTCGGATATTGTTGCTGCAGAAAACAGAATACAACAAGAGATTCCCAATAGTATTTACAGCAATGTTAAAAACTTCAACATTGGTTATGCAGGATTGGCACTTACAGGAATGTTTGCCAATCAAATGCAGTTTACCAATAAGCTTATGTCAACACCGCAGGATGTAAGAAACAAAATGTTTAATCCTTCTCTTGCGATGTTATTTAATGAGAACACACATCCTCAGACAGTAAGCTTAATTGCAAAGTTTGTAAATGCTGCTGTTGACAATCAAAATGAAGGAGGTCTTTTGGGAAGGTTGGGAATAGACGAAACCGTTACTCCTGTTATTGCAGGAATGGTGCTTATGAATACTCCTGTTGTGCAGATGACAGAGGCAGGAGAAGTTTCCCAATCTGTTGAGCAAATGATTCTCAACGAGCTTCAGGGAGAAACATTAAGGGCGGCTTCCAGGGCTGTTCTTGAAAGTAACAGTGTTACAAACCAGTCCCGGAGTTTGAGGATACATGAGCAGTTGGCTCAAATGGCTGAGCAAGGAGATTTAAAAGCTCAAGAGCTCTTACAATATGCTTATGCAGGAGAACAGATGCTTCGCATAGGAAATATCTTTAAGCTCATTCAGGAAATACCCGGTACCCAATACAAAGGAAACCTTGCTGTTCACAATATTGAAGTGGCTTTAGGACAAAAATTGTCAAGCTTTTTAACTGACCAAAACCTTAACCGGGTAAGAGATATTGACTTTAGCAATCAGGATAGTCAGCAGGTGACAGAGTTTATTGAAAACCAAATTGAAACCCTTGCTGAACACCTTTATGATGCTAAGCAAATGGAAAGGTCAAGAGTTCATGAGCAGGAAATAAGATCCATGATTAATGTTCCTGGCCTTGTTGCAAACAGTCCTTTTATGCTTAGTCAATTAAGGGCATTGGATTCCTTCATAAGGGCCAAGCAGGAGTTATTTCCTTCTTCAAGGCACCAGGATATCAGGGCAGCAGTTCTTGACGCTGTGGGGCGCAAAGAGTTTCTGTATGAGGATGCTTTTAATGAGTACAATAACGCTTTTGACCATCTTCTTGTTGGGGGTTACTTCACCGACCATGGGCCGAATATCAGTCTTACCTATGCTTCTGATTATGTTAACACAAGAAGGCTTCCTTCGTCTCTTGACTATAGTGTTATTCCTACAAAAACAGAAAACAACATTATAACAAGGTCGTATAATCTTAAAAAGCCTTCGCATGTAATGGAATTTGTTTATGACATGCCTGACTTTGTGCAGACTTTAAAGAAGCTATATCCGGACAATGCATTTCTTGAGAGATTAGACCTTGAGCCAATGTATACTGCTCCTATCAGTGTTATTAATTTCAGGAACAGTATTTATATCAGTCCTGCAGAGAAGGCGCAGTATAAAAACTTTTTTCAGGAGCTTGCACAGCAAAACCCTGCTGCTGCAGGAGCATTAAGGGCTTATCAGGCTCTTGTATATGGCTTTTCATTCAGGAATGGCTCTATGTTTGAAGTGATGGATAGTGTTTTTGAACACCAATTTTCTGATGCAATAAATGATATTGAGTCAAGGCTTGTCTCAAGATTTGAGGATAACCCAAACCAGCTTATAGAAGAAATTGCCGTAATGGCTCCTTCTATAATTACGCCTGTTTCCAGTTTGTCACAAAAGACAGAGGTTCCTTCTATTTACAAATATATTCCTTATGGGAGCAGAACAGAAACTATCTTTTCAAAGAGAAAGGATAGTCCCGGCACCCGCGATCGAAAAGAAGTGAATATCACAGGGCATACGATGATTAATGCGATTTACCCAAGAAACCTATTCATTTATGGCCCTGCAGAAGTTTTAACTACAGATTTTGTTTATCAAGGGTTTTCTCAAAGTCAGCTTAATGATTTAAGAACAACCGGAAGTACATCAAGGTTTCAAAGCAGGTGGGCAGGAATAAGGAAAAACAGGGCTTTTGATCAAACCACAGGTGAGACAGATCTTGCAAGGTTAAATAGGCACCCTGTAGATGGCTCATTTGTTCGTACTGTCTTAAATCAGCTTACAAAAGTTGAGTATGTAAACGACAACCAGTTCCGGGCTCAGATGGTAAGGAACAAGGATAACCCTCCGGAGTCGCGGATGAGAAACCTAAGCTCCCGTATTTCAGAAAGGGCTATAGAAGCACTTGTTGAAAAGGTTGGTGAAAGTTTCAGGGGTCTTCCTGTGGAATTTGTAACCAACGATACATCCATGACAAATGGTAATGCTTATTTCCACGATGGAAGGGTATATATTAATACTGATAAAGTACAGGCCGATACTTTTTTCCATGAAATATCACACCCACTATTGGATATTTTGGAAAGGGTAAGGCCAGGGCAGTACGAAATGCTTTACAATGATGCCCAAGCAATGGTCATGGCTGATGATGGTATTGTTCAGCTTGTCCGGAAAAGCTATCCTGAACTTTATGGAGAGTCTTTTGTCAAAGAGGTTATGGCTACAGTAATAGGTATGCATAGTGCTCCTGCTGTATCAGAATGGGTCGCTTTACGAAAGTATGACAACCATGCTGCAGAAGCAACAAGAATATGGAACAGGATTGAAAATATTTCAACAAGGGCATGGGATAGTATCAAAGCCCTGTTTGGAAGCAAATACGATATCAATATTGATCCCGGTGCAACAACACTTCAATCATTTTCTCAAGACGTGGTTAATAAAGCCATGGCAGGGGAAAATGTATTGAGTCTTACCAGTGCAGGAATAAAAGACTTTATCAAAGCAGGGTGGGATAATGTTGTTGAGTCCAGGGCCATTGTCAATGATACCCGGTCTATGCGTGAACTATTTGTTAACAATCCTGAATTTATTAAGGAAGGCCAAAGAATGGAGATTGTTCCTGAAAGGCATTTTACAAGACAGCAAAGAGTTCAAGAGATTAAAAGGCAAATAGAGTACGGCCAGTTTCGTCATATAGGAGAGGATGGAACAGTCTATGACTTTAGCAAGATACCGGAGTCAAAATGGGATAGTGTTATTGAAGGACAGCTATTGGATAAAAGAGATCCGTTTGCTTTGAAGAAAAAGGATAAGCTTCTTAAGGCCCTTAATGCTGCTCCTTCTACTCCTTCAGAGTTACAAGGCCTTCTTGGAAAGAGTCAATACGGTGACTTTGTTTATTCAGAAGGAGCCGTAAACAGACTGTTTAAACAAATGAAGGTACGGCCTAATGTAAGGTACTATCAGTACAGTCAATTGCCGGGAACCGACTTTGCACACCTTTATAACGACCAGTTTGTAGGGTTTGATCCTATCATAGCCATTGAGTACAATACTGATGATATGATGATGATTTCCATTTACAATCTTACAAATGAATCATTGTATCAAAGCGACCTTGGTTCATCCCCTGATAGGGTGAGTATCTTGAGCAAGTACATGTCCGATGCGAAGGCAAAAAGGCTTGGCATTAGGGACTTTACCAATAAGACCGGGGATGTATCCAACTTCTTAAATTCTCTTATTGCCAGTGATATTGTCAACTCCTCAAATAAGAAAGTAAGTGTAAGGGATGTTGGAACCATAAGATTTAATGCCAATAGCTCAGAAATGGCACTTACCGATGCTGTTCATTTGGTTGATACAGCGAAAAAGATGCTTGAGGTGCAACAGTTTATTGATGATATTTCCCCGGCAATGAAGCAGGCCATTGAGCGTATGACTTTTATGTCAGAAGGATTTAGTCTTGAGTCTTACCTGAGAAATATGTATGAAGACCAGGGAATACAAACTGATGGGATGAGTCTTTTTGTTAAGGGTACAGCCGATACAAATACAAAACGTAATGTTTTGGCTCAAAGGTTAAGGGATATTCTCAGTAGAGAAGGTGAAGGATTAAGCAATGCCCAGATGGTTGAGATCGATCTTATATTAAGAGAGATGAACAACCTTCGCGGGGTTATGATGCTTAGTGAGCAACTTAATAGCCGTAAGGATATCGACACTTTTGAAACCTTTATTTCACCGCAGTTTGACGTTGGCCATGAGTTTATAGATACCGTCAGGAGAACTGTTCTTGAGACCTCTCAAAGGAACGTGGCAGAGATGAAGAATTTTAAAGAGATGTTAAATCCTTTTGCTTCATTCTTTGAAAGTCGTTTCGGCGACCAAAAAGGAGTTTTAACCAATGAGTATGCAAGGGATATCAACTACATGTACTATGAGCCATTGCTTGCAAAAGTTAAAGACCAGGATGGAAAGGAAAGGTTTGCCGGAAGTATTCTTTGGACAACCGATAAAAACCTTGACCCGTTATTTTACAGGCAGGCCCAGGAAGTTGATCCCGAAGTTCTCAAGTGGGGTAAATTCGTTGTCGATACTGTTACCGATATTATGATTGATAATGTCATTCATAAAAGAAACATGGACGGTGTTTATTTTGTGAAGGAAGACGGTCAGAAGGTTCCCTATGGAAGAAAGCAGGCAGAGAAAGAACTGTTTGAAAAATCAACATATAGAAGGGGTATGCTTCCCCTTATGCCTGACAGGGTAGGAAATCTTTTGAGCAAGGGTAAGTTTAAAGATGCTGCAAATCTGAAGAAAAAACAGATTATGAGCAGGTATGTCATGTTTGAGGACAGCCAATACCTTAGCGACAATGAAAACTTTGCCCTTGATGGTATGCCCGATGAGTTCTTTGCTCAGTTTGGTTTTGGAGCTCTCTCTACAGATGTGGGAAGGTTAGGATTGAAAAGAAAAAGGATGCAACAGCTTTTGGGCCTCTTTGAAGATGCTGATGGAAACTACTTGTATTCTGATAAGAGCAGAAAAGTACAATCTCTTAATACCGACCTTGAGATATTGCTTGAGTTTATAAAAATAACAAGTCTGAGAAAAAGAAATTATGAAAGTAATGTTCTTCCTGTTTTGAATGCAGCGCGTGTTTACATGCTTGACCTTGACAGGGGGATGAACTTTTCTCAAAAGAGGGCTCTTGAATACCTTGACCTGTTTCAAAAGCAAGCCATTGAAGGCAAAAGAAAAAGACTTGTTAAAGATATGGGTGGTGTTAATGTTGATGCTTTTCTTCAAACCTCTATGGCCTATGCCTCACCACTTGTAATGGCAGGTAACGTAAACGTGGGTATTGTTTCCGGTGTTCACAACTTTATGATGTCCTTTATAGAGGGTGTTGCAAATCAGCTTGCAGACAGGCATTGGTTTGGGTTTAACCATGTAATGGATGCATCACAAGCTTACATAAGCGACAATGCAAAAGTTACACAGCTTTCCCATATGCACCAGATCATTAACCCCAACGAATATGAGATTGTAACCCACAGGTATAATCAGAAGCGAAGAAAGCATGTATTCTCTGATTACTATGCACAATGGACCAACTGGGCAACGGATGCTTATGCAAGGAGTGTTATTATGGTTGCTCAAATGAAAAAAGATGGTTCTTATGCAGCTTACGATTATGACGGTGATTCCGGAAAAGTGTTTTATAATCCTCGTAAAGACAGAAAATTCTTCAATGAAGACGGAAGTCAGACAAAAGAACAAAAAGCCCTTTATGATTCACTCAAACAAAGGCTTGTCCAGGATGGAATACCTTTGACAAAAGACGGTGATGCAACAAGGGGATATAGCCTTATGGAGAGCCGTACCTTTAAGACCCTTGCAGACAAGTATGTTGTAGGTGCTTATGGTAACATGGAGAAAAACATGCTTGCCAACTACACATTAGGTCGTATGGGAATGATGTTCACAACATGGTTTATGACAAAGATATCCAATGCGTGGAAGCGTGGTACTTATTTGGATGAGTTGGGGTACATTGACATCAAATACGATGATGCAGGAAACCCGATACCATTTTGGCAAAGAGAATGGACGGAAGGGTATATGAATACTGTTTTGAACATTGGTAAAAAGTTGTTCCTTGAAGGAGATATAAAACAGTTTTCCAATTTGAAGCCTCATGAGAAATATAATCTCATTAAGTTTTCAATGACTATGGCTACTTTCCTTTCCACATTTATTATGTATGGATTGTTTGTAAGAGGTGGTATGTTTGGAGACGATGAGGACAAGCCTATACCCGAATGGAGGATGATCAGGAATGTAAGCTATGCAGGAAGTTCGTTGTTTACGCTTCCTATTATCGCAGACAAGCTTGACTCTCCCTTTGCTGTATCGGGTATTATGAGAAGGGCCTTTATTCAAGGAATAGGCTCTGCAGGATGGCAAAACTTAAGGTATGTTGTTCCCCTTTATGGTGGAGGATTAACACTTGCAGAACCTTTTATGGGAGAGTAACCCATTATATGGAATTTTTTCTAATTTTATAAAAACAAAAAGTCATGAATTTTCAACCTAAATTAGAAATAGAATTTGACCCAGTAGAAAAAAACGTTTTGGTAAAAGACGTTACCGGGCTTTATCATGCAACGACAAACCCGGAAGGGTGGGGTGCTCCTAATCCTGAAAGGACAAACTGTACCGCTAAGCTCATTTTTCAATTCAACAAAAAAGAAATAACAAGGGTAGATGTAAGCGGAATACTTCACGCTGCAGTTGGAGAGGAAGTGGACTTTGGAGTATATCTTGAAGGAGCCATGGAAAAAGATGGTGTTTACCGGGTTATGATTCATGTCAAAGACGAAATAAGTGGTGCAGACTTCTTTAGTTTCTTTAAGTATGTTTTCAAAACCGAAGAAGCAAGGATGATGGCATCAAAGTTTTGGGCTAAGCTTGCATGCATTCATGACATTTATAAGAAAAAAGACCTTGAGGAAGAGTGTATATGGATTGAAGGAAATATACAGGGGTTAGAAACCCTTAAAGAAAGATCCAAAGAGTCTCAGTTTTTAAATCTTCTGGGGTTTGTAAACAGGAGAATTGACGTTAATAAAAACCTTTTTCTTTAATTTTTAAATCATCAAAACTATGAGTCCTACATCTTTTGTAACTGCTACTTTAAGGCTTCGGAATTTCTTTATAAATACCGACCCTTTGTGGGAAAACTGGGATGATCTGCAAATTACAAGCATTCAGTTCCAGATCCAACGGGCAGATTCACCAAACGCTCCTATCAGCACTGTAGATGCAAGTATAGGAAGAACTTATTCCCAGGCTACAGCAAAACTTGTCCAGAATGCCACTTATCGTATCAGGGCGATTGTTAAAAGCCTTACAAACCCTGATGGATTTCAAGGTCCTTGGCTTGTCTTCCAAAGCGATGATACCACTTTGTATTATTACTTTGGGTTTAAAGTTGTTAATGATGACAACGGATTGCCAATCGAGGGAGCGGAAATGACCCTTACCACAGAGGAAGAAACCACTCCGTTTCCGTCACCAGCTCTTGAAAGTCGTGCGGATGGGTTAATTTACATGATGAGGCTTCCTGCAGACGTGTACACCTATGAGGTTACACATACTGATTTTCAGACTGCGGAAGGTGACTTTAATCTTCCGCTTGCAAACGGAGAGATTAAAGAAATCCGTATGGAGCCGAATCCGTAAATTTTTTAACCCTTTAAATCCGAAGCCATGTTTAACGACGATAGGCTAAAAAAGTATATTCAGGCAGTTGAGCAGGAGCAGGAAGTCTTGTATCCTGACCTTTTGTCTTTTTATAAAGTAAACCTGAGTCCTGCAAAAAAGACCTTCAAGCATATTCAAATTCATGAGGGTTATAAGCAGACAATAAAAAGGTACATTGAAAACCGAAACACCCTCACCAAAGAAGAGCTTCTTTGTATTCTTTCTCTTTACTCAATAGAGGATTTAAAAGAGATAGAAGAAGTTATTGGTGACGGTTTTTATATTGTCTCTGTGCCTGATATTATTGTCATGCTTGATCATGAGCATGTAGGATATCAGATTGTTTCCGTGCCGATTCCCGAAGTGATTCTTCCTCTTGTACGTCAAATTACTTCTATTCCACAAGTACACGTTCTTTTGGAAGAGGTTATCCGGGAGTATCTTATCACATCGCTTCCAGATCCTATCGTAGAGTTGTCAGGAGTAGAGCTTCCATTGCCGGAATATCCTATTACATCCTTGCCATTGCCAATAATCGACCTTGAAGGCATTGTCCCGTTAGCACCGGAGATCATAGGATTGCCGGAGCCAATAGTTATGCTTGACTCCCTTTATCCAACACATGAGATTATTTCAATCCCGGAACCCATTGTTATATTGGGTGAAACAGTAAGTACCGACAATAAGTATTTTTATGGGGTATTTGAGATTGATCCCCATGCACCCTATACAAGGCCAACGGAAGCGAATTTTACCAATCTTATTGTTGGGTTCTCCAATATTATTCCAGATGATTTAAGAATTTCATTCCCACAAGCAACAGGTTTTTACATTTTTGCTATTCCTGCATCTGCACCAATAAGAAGAAGCTGGTTTGTGTCTGAAAGGAACCAAGGACCGATAGGAGGGGCATGGGATGATCCCTTTAGCAATCTTTGGCCTGACCCGATACAGCAGGTTTATCAGGATGTTTTGTATAATGTTTACATTTCAAGTTATCCGACAACATTTAGCGCAGATGTTTACGTTAAACAGGCACCCTTTGTATAGTTATGGCTATTCCCCTTAATGATAATTTATTTGTCCACGCACCAAAATTACTTGATGCCAGGGAAGGGGAATGGCCGGACATAGCAACCTGTATTGCTAATGTTCCAAGATACATTAGGACAAGGGGTCTTACTGTGAAGATACAGGAAGGAGATGGTGTTGTTGAATATTGGTGGAGGACAGGGATTGAGAATGAAGACCTTGAGCAGAAAATTCCTGATGTAGCACTTTCTCTTAATCCTAAAGATGCGGTAGAAACAACCTCTGGTACAGGAGAGAACATTACCCTTTCAGGTATTCAGAATATTCAGGGTGTTGATGGAGCAGAAGACCTTCGTGTTCTTTTAAGAAGCCAAAGCAACCCGGAAGAAAATGGTATTTACCTGATGAAAACCGGGGCATGGGAAAGGGCAAGTGATGCTGTTGATTGGAGTGACTTTGTAAACTCTTATGTTCCTGTAGCAGATGGAAACTATCGTGGGTATAGTTATTACTGTACCGTTCCTACCAATGGAGATGTTGGTGTAGACCCAATAACCTATGTGGTCTTTAATATCCCCGGAGATCTTGACATTGAAAATGTAGGAGAAGGAGTTAATGTTTACCAAGGGGCAGAAGGAAATGTGCATCAGTTTCGTTCTCTTGTTGTTGATGACACCCCAGAGCTTACCATTACAGAGTTTGGAGAAGAAGTAGTTTTTAATATTGACCTTTCAGATTATGTGGTTCCTGACCATGTAAAAAATATTACCCAGACCAATATTAATAATTGGAATTTGGCTTATGGGATGAGGCATGAAAGGCTTCATTCTGTTACAAGTTCTTCCGATCATACAATGTCGGGGAATGCTATTGTAGGAAGGATTGGGGCTTCTGTTGGTGCTCCAATGGCCTTAAGTGCATCAGCAACAAGAAGCTTTTTAAATATTGAAGATGGAGCCAATAACTATTCTCACCCTACCGGGTTTTCCAATACTCCTGCAGAAGCCCTTGTAGGGGCTTTTGTTATTAGCAGGATATTGGTTAACAGTCAAGGTCATACTGAAGGGGTGGAAACAAGGGAAGTAACGACTGATGATATTGGTGCCGCAGAAGAAATTCATAACCATAACCATGATAACCTTGAAGGGTTAACTCCGGACAATCATCATAATCGATTGCATCAAATAACTGGTCACCTTGACCATGAGATGGTAGGAGAAAGGATAGTGGGTAGGATTCTGTCAGCTTCAGGACAACCGCAAGAGCTTACCGCATCTGAAGTCAGGTCCTTCCTTAATGTTTCTGATGGGGCAGACAGTTATAATCATTGGAACCTTGATATTGGTGGTGAGGTTACAAATGTTACATCTGGTTACACACTTGAATTTGAAGGAACGGGAGACTTGGCTGTTTCTCTTGAGGGTAATAGGGTTATTTTTTATACAGAGGACTCAGGAGATACCACTTATACTGCAGGAGACGGTCTTGATCTTTCCCAGGCTAATGAGTTTTCTGTTGACCTTGACGGAAATAGTCTTTCTGTAGGTCTGGATGGTCTTAAAGTGACAGATGATTTGTTTGTCCCTTATAATGGAGCAACACAAGAAGTTAATTTAGGGGATGAGGATTTAAGCACAACGGGCGTAATTAATGCAGGAAATATTGGTGTTGGTACAACCGCTCATAAAGGAGTTGATGTGCTTGCTCCTGCAAACGATGATCCCGGAATAAGAATAAGAAGGCACGCTTCTTTAGTTAACTCAATAGCTGCTATTTATTTTAAGGTATCTGAAAACGATGAAAGTGTTAACACCTTTTCTTCCTTTATTGGTGGAAGAAGAACTGTAAGTGGTCAAGAGATAGTTTTTGGTACTGCAGATACACAAAGCGGGACTCCTTCTGTTAAGGTAAGAATTGACGGCGATGGGAATTTAAGGCTTGAGAATAATTTTGTTTTGGCCGAATCTGTCTTCATTGGACAAAACTTTGTAATGGAAGAAGGGGCACAGGCAGGGTATGTTATGACCTCTAATGCAAATGGATTTGGGACATGGCAACCTCCTTCTGGTACTGGTGGGTCTTCAACATTTATTGGTCTTTCTGATACCCCTGGAACAATAGAAGATGGTAAAATGCTCATAGGCTCAGGAAGTGAGCTTATATGGGCCGATGTAACCTCTGGTGGTACGGTAACCTCCGTTGACCTCTCGGTTCCTGATAATATATTTGAAGTTACAAGTGATCCTGTTACAACTTCAGGAGAGTTGAGATTTGACCTTAAGGAACAAGAAGCTAAAAAAGTCTTTGCAGGTCCTTTAACAGGAGAGGATGATAAGCCTATCTTCAGAAGAATTGTTCCTCCGGATGTTGAAATGACCATGAATAGAATTATGGGTAATAATCAAGCTGCTATTGGTACTGGAAATGCAATGTCTCTTACAGCTACACAGGTAAGAACAATGCTTAATGTAGCCAGTGGTGCTGATAATTATAACCATTGGAAAATTCACAGAACAGGACAGGATGATCTTCAGATTGGTTCCGGAAACGTGGTGAGATTTGTTGCAGGCACTTATATTGATAGTATTACAGCAGCTTGGAATGCACTTACTGCCAGGTATGAGATAACAGTTAATGCAGAAGAACAAGCAGACCAATATAGTCATTGGAGGTTGGTTAGCCCTGGGGGTGGTAGTTTTAATATTATTTCAGAAAGAAGGGTAAGGTTTTCTCCGGGAACAGGCATAGACAGTATTCCTATAAACTGGTATCAAGTTGATGGAGAATGGGCGTTGGATGTAGTGATAAATGCTACAGAGCAAACCCTTTCTGTTGATATAAATACTTTAAGTCCGGGAGGGAATATTGATATGTCGGAACCTGCCGCCTATCGCGTTAGTTTTCCTTCTTCCGGGGCCAATAATTTAAAGGTAATTAATATGCCTTCCAGCAAACTGAATACTTCTATTGTGGAGATTACTACCACAAGCTCTACAGGAAGGACTATTGTGTTTCAGGATAGCGGAAACAATACCCTTCCTACAAGTTGCTGGCAAGACCAGGCACCCCTGACTTATATTTTGCCAAGCAGGCGGTACGTGGTTTATATAAACAATTTTGGAAGCAATGCTTCTGATTTAAGTATTAATTGGAGCGTACATTGATACCGTCAATATCCATAGGAAGAAGAATGGGGTATGGATACCTTTACAACCACCATGTTTTAACAGACCCCAGGGGTATTGTTAACGGAGATTGGCGTATTCCAACCCTGAACGATGTTATAGCTACACGCGACAGGATTTATCAGAAATTGCTTCTCCCGGGGGGTGTGCCTCTCAATAAGGTTGCAGCTCCGATGAAGTCGATAAGAAGATTTCCTGAACCAGATCCGGAAATGTCTATTGACCCTTATGGAGGAAGAACAACGCAGCATCCTTTTTGGGTTCACAGCACAAGCCATAATCCTACCAATTCATCAAAACTTTCAATATTGCCTGCGGGGTTGAGAAATTTGAATGGTAATTACCAGGGGTTTGGAGGAAATGCAATTTTCTGGACAATAGACCAGCAGCACTTTAATTTGGGTGCGGGAAACGATGAGCTTACATTATCAAGCTTTTATTCTTTATCCTACGGTTTGGCAGTAAGGGCGGTTTATGATCTTCCTGAATCGGTGATCGACAGCCCATTATATCCTGACTTTCAACCTGAAAACAATGGGTATGTGGGTAATAACGGACTGCCTTACCCTATAGTTAAGATTGGTGCTTATATGTGGACTATGGTAAATCTTGCTGAAACCCATTATAACAATGCCGCGCCTGTCAATTACATTTCAGGAAACGCAGGGTGGGAATCAGCCGGAATTACAGAACAGCCTGCATTTTGTGCTGTCAGAATAGACAGAAACCTGGTGGGAAGACCCTTTGTAGGAGCAGAAGATATTAATGTTTAATTTTAAATAAAAAAAAGATGACAAAGACAACAGACAAAAAACAAAAAGAAAAGCTTAACTTTAAATACGTTGAATATGAGCTTAAGCTTGGTGAACTTATCAGCAAAAGAGAAGTGATTGAATACTTCTATTCTAATGTTGACAGGTGGCCGGAGAACTTTGAAATTTGGACAAGGGTTTTAAAGCCCATTGATGAAATCATGAATATGCATGATAAAAAACTTGCCGAATTAAGAAAGAGAATAAAGGAAGAAGGCAAAGAAACCATAAACAAAGAGTACAACGATTTTCTTAACGACAAAATAACAATTAACATCGCGTTACTTGAGCAGAAATATTTAGAAAAGCTTCAGCTTACACCTTCGCAAATTAGTGTAATTGAAAATTTTGTCGTATAATTGAAAAACAAAATTCCATGCCAGGATTTAAGCATATCCCCAAGAAGCATCAAGCTCTTATTGATCGGGTTCATGCAATGTTGCAGCATGCTCGAATATTAGCAAAGCATGTTATTAATGCTGACGGAAGTGTTACCCTTTATTTTCCTGATGGTTCTGTACTTACACTCCCTCTTGTTCCGACTACTCCCGGAACAGGCCCAGGAATGACATTTGAATTTGGAAGATTGGTCTTTGGAGAAGAAAGACAGCTTATTTATGATGATAAGGGGAAGATGCTTTTTGCTTATCACGATGCTCCTCAAATTCTTCAAATTCCTTCAGGAGTGTTTGAGTCCGGAGATGTTATTAAAGTGGTTCAGCTTGGAGGACAAATTGAATTTCAGGTTTTAAATGCATCAGAGCAAAATATTTTAAGCCACATTTATACACCCGGTCTTTACACTATTGTATCTGTAACTTTTCTTTGGAGACAAGCAGGAAACGAAGTTTGGGGAATACTTGATGGTACTGATTCTGTAATTTCAGAGACAATACCACCTCCACCCGATCCGGAAGAAATTGACATTGACCACCCTGATATTGATCCACCCGACCCTCTTGACCCTGTAAGTGCAAATTTTAATGTTACAGATATATCAGAAGAAGGTGCAGAGGACGGGGCAATTACGTTTTTTTCCCCATCCGGGGGTTCTGGAGACTATGAATTTTCTATAGATGGTACATCCTGGCAAATAAGCCCAAATTTTACAGGCCTTCCTGCAGGATTTTATAACCTTTGGATAAGGGATGAACACAATCATACAAACATTAACAATATTGATACTGTTGAAATTGAAGAGCCGGAAGGGGTAATACCCGATCCCGATTGGTATGATTTGTTTACAATCCTTTGGCTTGCCGACCAGGGAGGAGTAGAAGGAAATTATCTTGTTGCCTCTCGCGGTTCTGATATCCTTATTACAAGTAATGATTTAACAGAGAATTATATTCATGCAACATCAGCAGCGACCTTCTCAATAATGGGAGATCAAATGACTGTTGGTGACTTGATAGATGTTGACCATTATCCTGTGCTTCCTGTTTTGTATGACAACCAGGAACCACATCATATTCGCGGAATTGGAGTACTTCACCCCGACGTTGTTGATATTCTTAATGACCCTTTGCATGTGGACAGGGAAGACATTTTAAATACCCTTCATGAAAACCTTAATCTTTATTTATATTGGAGCGGGGAGTGGAATGACTTTGGTGTAATGAAGGCCAATAGAACTGTGGAGATGGAACAGCCAACCTATCTTGAGCTTCCTGAATGGTTAAATTGGAATGAGATATCAGAGGTTGTTGACTATTTTGGTTTCCCCTATGAAGGTCTTTATTGGGATGATGAGGAAGAACACTTTGTAATCCCACCGGGTTTTGAAGAAGAAGAAGGAGTTTTCTTTTTTGTTGTTGATGATGTTGAAATATATATCGCCTATTATGAGCCAGGAGATGGTTGGCAATTTTACCTTGAGCATTACATTGCTTATTACAGCCCGGAAGGAATTATAGATGGGTTGCCGGCAACAGGAGTTTTTTGGCAGGAAACAAACCAGAGGTTTATAGCTAATTATGACATTCCTGATGGTAGATTTGAATTTACCGATGATGGACAAGACAGGCTTTGTGCGATATACACGAACGAAAACACTTACTATGTCTTTTACCAGTTTGTTTCTTATTTCCCGGAAGAAGGTGTTTCTGACATTTCTCCTGATAGTGTTTTCTTTAATCACTATGGTTACACGGACAATGTTTTTCTTGTCCCGTTTCAGCCTGAAGCTATACTTTCCTTTACTTTTGAAGACGATGAGACAATAGTAGCGTATTATGATGAAGAGCTTGGATGGCAGTTTGAATCAGCTTTGTTGGGTCTTGGTTTGGATACACCGATTGACCTTAATACACCAATACTTGTTTCTTGAGTATGTAGCAATTAACAAAAAAATATTTTTTCATTTAAAAGCAAAAACCGATGACATTTATACCATTACTTTCGCAACGTGCGGGGATCATAAACTTTGGTGAACGCATGGTAGAGCAGGATAGAATTAACTTGCAGGTTCAGGTTGATTTGGAAAATTGCACGAAGGTTGAACATATCCCCATAGAATCAGTTTCCGATATTACTGATGATGTAATATGGTTTGAAGACTATTTTTACATACCAACAGGGGTAACAGAGTTTCACTTTTGGGAGGGCATGACCCTGCATACATGGACCTGGGATGGTGTAGAATGGCAGGAAGGTATTTCCACAACTGCTGCTTATTCTCCCAACCCTGGCCCAATAACTGAAATTTCAAATGATGTAACTCATGATGGAAACTATTTCATTATTCCTGATGGAGTTACCGAGTTTTCATTTGAAGATGGTGGTAATTATTATGTATGGACATGGAATGCGGGAACTACATCATGGGATAGTGTTGAATACGAAATAGTATCCTACGATGCAGGTGGTGATGCAATTACAAATATTGACCCTGCAACCATTACATACGATACTAACCGATTCCTTGTTCCTACTGCTGCAAGTATAACATCATTTACTTTTGATAAGGCAGCTACGGCAATGGAGGCAACGTTTAGTGTTGATAC
>PWLM01000014.1 GCA_003560495.1 Bacillus sp. (in: firmicutes)
ACAGCACTTGAAGGAGAGGCTGTTTCAATTAAAAGAAGTGCGCGGCGGGGCATAAGGCAGTAGGCATGCAGGCGGAAAGAAAAAATAGTTTTAGCCTTGCTTACAAGGGAAAGAAATTTAAAACGGCTGGCTTCTTCCAGAAAATCGGCCTCTGTGTTCACTTGGAGGCATACAAACTTTTCGGTGTGCATGTGGAAATTGCGGATCATGGAAATCTTCCTGTTCTGTTATAGTAGTCATGATAGGCCGGATCGATGAAAAAATTTCTTCATATAAAAGGCTGCTAAGTAATGTTTGTCTTCTATAATTGCTGTATAAAGCAGTACCGGTGGAAAGCTTCGTTTCCGCATGCCGGGTACAATAAGGAGAGCCTGTACTAAAAAATCCAGTTCTGTAATAAGCGTTTCAAACTATGGGGCGGTTTACAAGCAGGGCCTCATGCCGGAACCTGCCGACGCCTCGTTCAGTAATAAATAGTTCCACACCGGTTCCAAAAATCCTCTATTTCGAAGAAAAATTTTACATATTTTAAAAAAGAGGTGTTTTCCAGAAGAATATAGGGAAAAGATTATTTATGGAATCACGTAACGGGATTAGTCTGCCAATAACGTACACATTAAGTTGTACAGGGAGAGGGGTTTATATTCATGAGAAGATGGATTACAGTCGTATCATCTGCGCTGGCAGCATGGAAACTGGCACCATATGCCAGAAAGTCAGTGGAGAAATGGAAAAACACCGAAGAAGAAAACAAAGACGGTTCTCGTAAAAAAGGATCTGCTTCAAAGAAAAATAGTACGAAAAGCAGTAGTGAAAAAAGTACCGGTACAAAAACAGGTAGTAAAAGCGGAGCGAAAAAGGCCGGTACGACAGTAGAAGGAAAAAAGAAACAAGCTGCTTCTGCAGTTAAGAAAAAATCAGGAACCGGGAAGAAAAGTACTGCAAAAAAAGATACTTATAAAGGTACCGGTAAAACACAAAAGAAAAGTGGAAAAAAAGCAGATACTAAAAAAAGTTCCCCGGACGAAGAGTCCTTCGTACAAACTTCCCTGCTTGAAGGGGAAGCAGAAGCAGAGGGAACACCACCTGCAGGAGAAGGCAGGAGGATAGATGCAGAGGAAACGGAAGAAGCACCGCAGGAAACGTCCGGGAAAAATGCAGAGGACGGAAAATCCACGGAAAAAGACGAACAGAAACAAGAAGCGGAAAGTAAAGAAACAAGTGATTCCTCTGAAACAAAGGACAGTAAGAAAGAGAAAGACGAGGAAACTCCTGAAAAGCTGGGACCGGTTTTTTATAATATTAATGAGGCTTCAGCAGAAGATCTCGAAAATGTTCCCAGTATCGGAGCCGATCTCGCAGCACGTATTGTGGAGGACAGGAAAGAAAACGGCAGGTTTAAAAGCGTGGATGATCTTGGAAGAGTCCGCGGCATCGGTCAGCGGAAGCTGACACAGATCAGCCGGTTCGTCGAAGCTTAATACAAAGTGCAGAAAGGCACGCCAGGAGGAGACTTTTCCTGGTGTGCCTTTTCTTTTTCACTACAGGAAACAATCCGTGCATCACTGTAAAAAAATCGCTGCCGGTTCTTTTTTATATAAGACGCCAGATGCGGGGGACTGCGTCCTGATTGCAGAAGATCACACTATCCAGCGATTGGAATATTTATTCGAAGTTGATAAATTAATCAACATTCTGGACCTTTCCTGTGTCAGGCAGAAAGGTATACCTGAAACGGGAAACGTTTTATAATTAACTTCCGGAGCTGTATTGCGGCTTTAAAAATGAGAACATTACTCCAAAGAATACAGGAGGATATATACAATGCGAAGAAACCAGGGGGGCGGATTTTCCATATTTTTGTTTATAGGAGTTATTTTCTTCGTCTGGCTTTATCCGTTTGAAGCGACGGAGGAGCTGAGGGATGCCGATCCCGAAAACGTGGAAACGCTTTCCACGGAAGAAATAGTTATTGAAGGCGGAAAAATAGAAGATGGACACACCATGGTTTCTGTAAGGGAGCTGTTTGAAGCGATGGACGTGTCATGGGAGGAAGAGGAAGATACGACTGAGGCGGAGCGTGAAGAGGAACGGATCTCTTTCACTATAGGAGAAACAGCAGCTGTTATAAATGGAGAGGAAGAAGAAATGGAAACTCCTCCGGCTGAAATTGACGATACAGTCTATGTTCCTGTTCGTTTTACTGCCGAAGCTTTTGAAGCGGAAGTGAGCTGGCTGGAAGAAGAAAGTACGGTTCTGATTGAAGATAACCATCGGGAAATTAAGGTGCTGATAGAAGGAGATGGAGCGGAAGAAGCTCAGGAAGAAAATGATACAGCAGAAACGATGGAAGTATACGGCATCTCACTCGGAGATTCCCAAAGCAAGGTGGCAGAGGCATGGGGAGACCCTCGAAGAGTAACCGACAGCCACTACAGCTTTGAATGGTATACGTATCATGACGATTACGACAACTTCCGGAAAGCCGGTATTGTGGACGGGGAGGTGGCAGCCCTGTATACAAACACAAACGAACTGGATTCTCCGGATAATTTGGAACTGGAAACATCGCGGAATGAGGTCCGTGATATTTTCGGGGAGCCGGAAGAAGCCATTGTGAAAGGTGCCACCCGCTATACTCAGGGCGACACAGACGAAACAGATTTATTCCATGTTTATGATGGCTATTTAACGATTTACTACGATGTACACAGGGAAGATGCGGCTACAGCGGTGCAGCTGATAGACGAAGAGGTGGAGCAGGAACTGAACGGCTACTATGGAGAAGGATCCGAAGAGCTGGCGGAAGACTTCTCGATGCAGATGTTCGATCTTGTTAATGCCGACCGTGTGAAATTCGATGAAGAGCCGCTTGAATGGAACGAAGAAGTAGCCAGGGCGGCTCTCGGGCATAGTGAAGATATGGCAGAAAGAGGCTATTTTGGGCATGAGTCACCGGAGGGGACGTCACCTTTTGACAGACTGGATGAAGAAGGCCTGACGTATACCCGAGCCGGGGAAAATATTGCAGCAGGCCAGCCGAGTGCGATTATGGCAGAGCAGGGACTCATGAACTCCGAAGGACACCGCCGAAACATTCTCAGCAGCCAGTTTGAGGAGCTGGGAGTTGGAACGGATTTTGACGAGGAAGACCGTCCCTTCTTTACGCAGAAGTTTTATACGAGGTAACCTTGGCAGAAGGAAAGTCAGTTTACTTTACTCTTCTTCAATGGTCATCCCTTTAGAAAGACCCGCTTCCTGTGAAGGACAGCGGGTCTTTTTGTTCATTAAAGCCCTGCCTGTTTTTCTTTGCCGCTGATTTCTAATTCAGCTATACTTTACAGAGATGGAATCCGAAACGGGGAGGCAGCCAAATGAACGATTACAGCATCCGGATGCTTAACGGAAACGATATTCGGATTTACGAGGAAATGGACACGGGAATAGAAGACGACTATATAGTCCGTATTTTTGACCGGCTGACAGAAGGGCGCAGCGAGATGTACGGTCTGTTTAAAGGGGACCGGCTCGTCAGCACGGCCGGCTATACGCTGTTTGCCGGCTGCTACGCGATGCTCGGTCGTCTCAGGAGCGACAGAAATTACCGGGGACGTTCCTACGCGACGACGCTTATGAAATATGTAAAAGAGCAGGCTCTCTCCCAGCCGCATATTCGATGGGTAGGCGGAAACACGGAGGAACAGAATTCACCGGCAAGGCATGTCCTCGCCAATATCGGGCTGGAGCAGCAGGCTGTGCTGCAGATAGCAGCTGCTGATCGAGTCACTGCTCTTACGTCAGGGAAAAAACTTTGGAGAGAAATTACAGATGAAAAAAAGAAGCAGCGCTGGCTGGAGGATACGTTCCTCCATGACGGAAAAATCTTTCCGTATGAGTGCTACTATCCTTTTCCGGCAGACGAAGCGCTTTTCGGACGAGAAAATTTAAGCAAGTGGCGTTTTTATGAAAATTCTTCAGGCACCCGCTACATGCTCACGAAAATTGATACGAAGGACCGGACCTCCCTGCACGTCATTTATCCTTGGCAGG
>PWLM01000035.1 GCA_003560495.1 Bacillus sp. (in: firmicutes)
AGCTTCATGACTATTCCTCCTCTTTATACTGCTGGCATAAAGGACAAATGTGCGTGCCTCTTCCTCCTACGGTAAAACGGATAATTTCCGTTCCGCATTCTCTGCATGCCTCCCCCCGGCGGCCATAGACATAGAGCTGCTCCTGGAAACTGCCGGATTTTCCTTCACTGCTGACATAGCTTCTGACAGACGATCCACCTGCTTCAATAGCTTTTTGGAGCGTAGTCTGTACAGCTTTATGAAGGCGGACTGTTTCTTCATCTGTAATTTTATGGGCCGGTTTTTCCGGATGAATGCCTGCGAGAAACAGCGCTTCGTCCACATAAATATTTCCGAGCCCGACAAGTTTCGTCTGGTCGAGAAGCTGCGTTTTAACAGCTCTCACAGAAGACAGTCGGGATTTCAACACTTCCGGGGTGAATGCTTTTTCCAGCGGTTCAGGACCGAGCTGCTTCAGCGGGAGATGATTAAACTCTGTGCCTCTTGCAAAAACATGCATGGTACCAAACTGCCTGACATCTGTATACCTCAGTTCCATTCCATCGGTGAAAATAAATCTGACATGCGTATGTTTACCGACCGGTTCTCCCGGTGAAAACATTCCGTATTTTCCCTCCATGCGGAGATGGGATATCATAACATCCTCGTTCAGCAGAAAACGCAGAAATTTTCCGCGTCGTTCCACTTTTTCGAATGTCTGGCCTGTCAGCCTCATCCGGAATTCCTCCGTGTCATCCGGCAGCTGAATAATTCTTGGAAGTGTAATGACCACATCCGCTATTGTCCGGCCGGTTATTTGTTCATTTAACGTGTTTTTTACTGTTTCTACTTCCGGCAGTTCCGGCATCATGACCCTCCAGATTATTTCGCATCGTACCAGGTTTTGCCGTAATCCACATCCGCTTTCATCGGCACATCAAGAGCCACGGTATTTTCCATTACTTCAGCGGCAAGCCTGGACATCTGCTCTATTTCTTTTTCCGGGACTTCAAAAATCAGCTCATCGTGGACCTGAAGAAGCATGACTGATTCCACCCCGGCCTTCTGCATCGCTTCATCCATGTCAACCATCGCTTTTTTGATTATGTCTGCTGCACTTCCCTGTATCGGTGTATTCATCGCCGTTCGTTCCCCGAAGGTGCGCTGGTTGAAATTCCGGCTCGTTATTTCCGGAAGAAAGCGGCGACGGTTCATAATCGTTGTTACATACCCTTTCCGCCGGGCTTCTTCCTTAATGGACTCCATGTAATCCCTTACCCCCGGGTAGCTTTCCAAGTATTTATCAATAAACGACTGTGCTTCCTTGCGCGTAATTCCGAGACTCTGGGAAAGTCCGTAATCACTGATTCCGTATACAATTCCGAAGTTTACTGCTTTTGCCTGGCGCCTCATCTGCGAAGTAACTCCATCTTTGTCCACTTCAAAGACGTCCATCGCTGTTTTCGTATGAATATCCATATCGTGACGGAATGCTTCCAGCAGGTTTTCATCCTGGGAGATATGCGCCAGTACCCGCAGCTCGATCTGGGAATAATCAGCCGCGAGAATAAAGGAATTCTCTTCGGAAGGTATAAAAGCGTGCCGGATGCGCCGGCCTTCTTCCAGCCGGATCGGAATGTTCTGCAGGTTCGGTTCTGTTGAGCTCAGTCTTCCAGTCTGCGTCAGCGCCTGATTAAAGCGGGTATGGATCTTGCCTGTTTTTTGATGAATTGCTTTAATCAGTCCTTCAATATACGTGGAATTCAGCTTGCTGAGCTGCCTGTAATGAAGTATTTCCGGAATGATTTCATGCTTGTTCTGAAGCTTTTCAAGTACATCTGCTGACGTGGAATAGCCGGTTTTTGTTTTTTTCAGTGCCGGCAGCTGCATTTTTTCAAACAGTACCTCGCCGAGCTGCTTTGGTGAATTAATATTAAAATCGGTGCCGGCAAGATCATGAATTTTCTTTTCGATTTCTGTAAGTCTCTCTGTGAGGCTTTCTCCGAGTTTTGCCAGCTCTTCCTTATCCACCGCTACGCCATGCCGCTCCATTCTGCCTAAAATAACCGTAAGAGGCATCTCCAGCTCTGTTAAAAGTTCCAGCTGTTCATTTTCTTTCAGTTCTTTTTCCAGATCCGGCTTCACATCAAGTACAGCTGCTGCTTTGCGCCCTAAATGCTGGGCAAGTGTTTCTTCCTCCGGGATCTGCTGCTTTTTGCCGCGTCCGTAAACCGCTTCGTCCCTCTGGACCTGTCTGCCTTTTCTTCTTTCTGCAATATCCGCCATCTCGTGGGAGGAGGCGCCGGGGTCGATCAGGTAGGAAGCCATCTGTGCGTCAAACGTGACGCCTTCCAGGTGAATGTCCTTCCAGGCAAGACCGACGACTGCCCGCTTTGCATTAAAAACTATTTTCTCCTGCTTCTCATCGGCTGCCCATTCTTTAAATTCCGGGCTGCTCCATAACAGCTCCGGAGACAAATAGAACACGCCATTTTCGTTTGCGATGGCGGCACCGATCACTTCAGCCGTGTGATAATTTTCGTCGATGGATTCAATGACAAGTGCGGAAGGAGAAATGAGCATCGATTCGTCCAGCTTTTCTGCAATCTTTACATCGATCCCGTCCAGCTCTTCTTCTCCCCCGGATTTCCCGTCCGGATCGACCCGGTCGACCAAAGACTGAAATTCGAGTTCCCGGAACAGCTTAAGAATTTTTTCCGTGTCCTTTTCCCCAAGCGGCACCTCGTCCGGCTTCAAAGCAAGCGGCACCTCTGTTAAAATCGTCGCCAGTTTCTTGCTCATTCTCGCCTGTTCTTCGTTTTCAACAAGTTTTTCTTTCATCTTCTTTCCGGAAACGGCGTCAATATTTTCATATACGCCTTCCAGTGAACCATGGGCGGCAAGGAGCTTCAGTGCGGTTTTTTCCCCAACCCCGGGCACCCCTGGAATATTATCAGAGCTGTCCCCCATCAATCCTTTTAAATCAATGATCTGCTCCGGCTTCAGTCCGTATTTTTCATCCAGCGCTTTCAGATCATATGTATCCACGTTCGTTATGCCTTTCCTTGTTAAAGCTACTTCAGTATTTTCCCCGATCAGCTGCAGAAGATCTTTATCCCCGGTGAAAATTTTTACTTCCCAGCCGGTGTCTGCTGCACGGCCGGCCAGTGTGCCAATAATATCATCCGCTTCGTAATTTTCCACTTCTTCATAAGGGATATTGAATGCTTTCAGAAGATCCCTCATTAACGGAAGCTGTTCAGCGAGCTCCGGAGGCGTTTTCTGCCTCGTCCCTTTATATTCTTTAAAAGTATCGTGACGGAACGTTGTCTTTCCGGCATCAAAAGCTACAAGCATATGCGTCGGCTGCTCTTCTTCAAGCACTTTTAAAAGCATCGTTGTAAATCCGTATACTGCGTTTGTATATACTCCTTTTTCATTGTTCAGCAGTGGAAGCGCAAAGAAAGCCCGGTAGGCAATACTGTTGCCGTCCACGAGTACTAGTTTTTTAGTCAAGCTAAACACCCCGATTCATAAAATTACTGTCTTTATTTTATCATGAATCTTTCATTGTGGCATGCAGTCCCCTTTATCGAACATAAACAGCCCTGCTGCCCGGTGCATAAATTGACATTCATGTGTATGGAAGCTTTTTCGGAGCCACACTCCCTGCCCACAAAAAGAAGCTTAAAAGCCTGTCAACATGCCGAGACAGGCTTTTAAGCGTATTAATTTAGTTGGCATGCAGGTTCAATTAAATACCTATACCATGCACATCTTCCACAGGCTATTGATTTTTCTTTTTCTTCGGTGGATAAGCTCTCCATTTCGAAAGATCGGGATTCGATTTTTTAATCATGGATTTTGGGAAAACAAAGTTCCATGGTGTGCTGGTATGCGCTTTTACCTGCAGCTTTGGATCAAGCGTAAATATGCCGTTGGCAATTACTTCGCCGGAAGCGTCCTCTACAACAAGCGGAAGTTTTTCAAGGTTGATCGTTTTCTCACCGCCGTTCCGGATGAGCAGTGAAATGTGAAGCTCTTCCCGCTCCTCCACCATTTTCGCACTCAATCCTAGAAAGTTCACCTGGCCTGGACGCGGAGGCCCTACTTTTTCCACCATTTTCCTTAGACGGCGCTGCTGCTCCTGCGGCAGTCTTTTTCTCCAGGATTTTGTCAGTTCGAGTGAATGAGTTTTCGATACAGGACTCAACTGGAAAACAAGCTTCCATCCTTCTTCAGGAATTTTTTCGGTAAACAGATCTTTCTCACTGAATAAAAATTCCCACGGCCTGCTGCCGTTCGGCGGAACTTCTCCGAAATCCTCCAGCTGAAAAGTTTTTCTTCCTAACACTTCGTTCTGTTCGTCGAAGATGGAAAGAGTTACTTCGTTCATCTTTAATTTTTTCTCCATCGTATGGCGGATAAAAACGAGGAAAGCATAGTCTCCTGCTTCGGTTTTTTTCATATGAATACCTGAGATAGCGGCCTGGCCCGTGGTCATTGGTGCACACTGCTCATGAAGTTTTTCAAAAGCTTCTTTTTCTTCCCCGGAAAGATCCCAGGAAGGCGGGAAGGAAAGCTCGGTGGAAATTGTTTCTGTTTTCGGCTCCTCTTCTTCCTTGTTGGCTTTCCGGGAAGAAACGAATGATTCCCGGCCTTTCATCGTGAGGTTGTTAAGCTCTGATTTACTGAAGAATGACTGCATCCTGATTAAACCTCCGTAAAATATAGTATGGATTCCCCGTGCCGGGGTGTAAATCATCTGTTTTTTTGTATCTTTCTTCCTGCTCTGCCGTCTAGTATATCATGAAAAGAAGCAGGGAAGAATATTAGAAATTAAGGCTTACGTTTTTATAAATTCAGCTATGTTCAAGTTTTGTGTTGCCGGCTGAACAAAACTTCGCTCCAGCTCTGCCGTAGAGGAGATACCCGGGTGACACGTAAGAACCGCAGACTCACTTTTATCAACATAGAGCTTCCAGAGAGCGTTAAATTTAACTGTTTAATATGTATAGATATACGCCCTCTGTTTTCGCTTTCCGGGAAACTTTCCAGGCGGGTCCGGCTCGTTAAAAGAAGGAGCTTGTACAATGGCTGGGATAAAAATTCTGGAGCGATAACTTAATCAACAAGCCGGAAGCATTTTCCCTTCGAAAAAGGATTATCGTTGTAAGCCGGAAAAGCAGTACTGGACAATTGTTGGTATTTTTAAACTGCAGTCATGTTTTTTGATCTGACAGACAAAAAAAGAACGCCGCTCAGGGGAAAGCGGGCGTTCTTATCAAAGGGGGGAGCACAGCCCGGGGGACTGGGTCGGGCTGTACCCGGTTTACAATGTAAATACTACTCTGCAATTGTTGAGAAGCGTTAACATACACATTAAGAAAGTGTAAATTTATCCTTCATCCCCAAAAGGAAACCTCAGAAATTCGATCCGGAATGTCGTTCCTTTTCCCGGCCTGCTATCCACAGACAAATTAGCGTGATGGGCTTCTGCCAGATGTTTTACAATCGCGAGCCCCAGACCGGTGCCTCCGGAGTTACGGCTTCTCGCCCGGTCCACCCGGTAAAACCGCTCAAATATTCTTGGTATTTCTTTTTTGGAAATGCCTATTCCGGTATCCGATACTTCCATAATCACATTTTCTTTCTGTCCCCGGATCCTCACAATAACTTCCCCACCTGCAGGGGTGTAGACAACCGCATTGTTGATTAAATTTATCATTACCTGTTTCAGACGGGCGGGGTCCCCCGGAATGACGACATCCCCATCAACTTTCGTCTTCAGGTCCATTTTCTTCGCCGAAGCTTTTTCAGAAAGCATCGTTACTGCTTCCGAAGCAAGCTCTGAAAGATCTACTTCCTGCCAGTCAAGCTGAAAATGCTCTCCTTCAATCCGCGAAAGCTCCAGAAGATCCGTTATCAGACCTTCAAGACGGCCTGATTCTCTTGCAATAATGTTCAAAAACTTCTCCCGCAGTTCCTTGTCATTCATCGCTCCATCAAGAAGCGTTTCTGTAAAACCTTTTAAAGAGGTGACCGGGGTTTTCAGTTCGTGGGAAACATTTGCTACAAAATCTTTCCGGGCCTGTTCGAGTTTTTTAAGCTCCGTAATATCATGAAATACGAGAACAATACCTTTTAGTTTGTTATCCTGCCCGATAATTGGAGCGCCGTGAACATCGAAGTGGCGGATGTATATACCTTCCGACCATCGTATTTGTTTTCTCAACGGTCTTTCCGTTAAAAACAGTTCCTGTACAAATTGAATAATTTTTTTGTTTTCTATCACATCATAATACGTTTTATTCAGCCATTTATCCGCGTCCGCTTCGAAAATAGCCGACGACGAACGATTCATCAGGGTAATATCGCCCTTTTCATTAATAAGAATCAATCCGCTCCCCATATTCTCAATCAATGTTTCCAGACGCTCCTGCTGGCTTTCATATGTTTTTGTTACTTGATTGAGATTTTCTGCCAGTACATTAATTGACCTGTTCAGTTCTCCTGTCTCTGCATCAAGAGCTTCATACGTCCTCGCCTGAAAGTTACCACGGGCAAGCTCGTTAGCCACTCTTCTCGCATCTTCAATCGGTTTAATCATTTCGTTTGTCAGTTTTGTAATAAACGCCAGAATGATAATAAACGCGATCAGGAACGAAACAAACAGAAGAATCCATACATTCTGGTACACATCGTTCAGTTCGCTCATTTCGAGTCCAAGCCGGAGAAATCCTTCTTCTTCTCCGCCGATGACGAGCGGCTCCGCATAATACAGCAGTTCTCTGTCGACAGTGCTGCTGAAACGAACGACAAAAGGATTTCCGTTGTCTCCTGCACCCTGAATCTCCGGACGGTTCAGATGATTATCCATTTCTTCAATATCTGCATCACTTTCAGCGATCACTTCGCCATCTTCTGCAATAATCGTTATTCGGGCATCCAGCCGCTGTGCAAGCTCATCCACTGTTTCTTCAACAGCCTGCGGATCGGCAGTATCTGACTGCTCCAGAGAATATGCGACGACGGAAGCTTCTTTCTCTATACGTTCATTCATCCGATCCTGGTAAAAATCCTGTATAAAAGGCCCGAGCACTGCTCCAAGACTTGCCAGCACGAGAAGAACGATAAGTGAAAGCGGGAAGATCAGACGAAAGCGGTAGCTATTCATCCTTCCCCGGGTCCTCCATCTTATATCCGAGTCCCCGGACAGTTTTAATGTACACAGGTTTTCTTGTCATCGGTTCAATCTTTTCACGAAGGTGACTGATGTGAACGTCTACAATACGCGTATCACCAACAAATTCGTAGTTCCAGACCGAGTTCAGCAGCTGGTCCCTGGTAAGTACCCGGCCCTTATTCTTTACCAGGTACAACAGCAGCTCGAATTCTTTCGGTGTCAGCTCCAGAGACTTCCCCTTCAAATACACTTCGTAGTTGTCAGGATATATATCCACATCACCGATAACGACTTTATTCATCGGTTTTTCCGTATTTTCTTCCGGTTCAGCGCGCTGGGTCCGGCGTAGAATAGCCCTCACGCGCGCCACCACCTCTCTCGGACTGAAAGGTTTTGTCAAGTAATCATCTGCCCCAAGTTCCAGACCAAGCACTTTATCAAATTCATCGTCCTTTGCAGTAAGCATTAGAATAGGTGTAGTGATCCGGTTCTGGCGCAGTGATTTGCAAACTTCAAGGCCATCCATTTCCGGAAGCATCAAGTCAAGAATGATTAAATCAAATTTTTCTTCCAGCGCCCTGTCCAGGCCTGTTTTCCCATCCGCAGCCGAAACGACTTCAAATCCTCCCTGTTCGAGATTAAATTGAAGAAGTGTCAGAATCGATTCTTCATCATCTACTACTAAAAGTTTCTGTACCATGTTTATTCCTCCCTGCAGCAATTCAGGCCGGTACATCCGGCTGGGTAATATGGGCTGTTTCTCTCTTTCATATTACTACATTTTTAAAGTAAGGCAACACTATCGGAATGATAATATTCTGCAGGAAGAAAGTACAATTTCTGTCCCGAGCCCTTCCAGAGAATGTTTCTGCGCTTTTTAAAATTTCAGATGTATTCCTTCTATCTGCATTTACAGCTGTTACTGAAGAACTACATTGCGTTTTCCATGTAGAAAAAGGCGTTTTCTGTCACAAAAAAACAACTTTTTACTTAATAATACGCTGTGTTAAAGTCCGCTGTTGGTGTCTGCAGAAAACCTTCGCTATCAACCGGCAGTCTTGCCGTGGAGAAGATCTCCGGGTGTGCCTGCGCCCTATCCTACAATTTCCTTCTTCCACGGGCCGGTACCTGCTTCGTTTTTTCATGCGAAAAGAAATATTTCTGCTTCTTATAAACGCTGTTCTTTATTCCACAAAACCGATGCCAGGGCAGAGGCGCGCAGATCCTCCCGTGCGGAAGGACAGCCGCAGGCGACTATCAAAACAACCCGGAGCTTTAACAGAGACATGGATGCAGTTAAAAACGGCACCATAAAAAATGAAATATCTAACGCTGGGTAACGAAGGCGGGGACACCCAGAGGATCAGCGCCGTTCGAGAATCCATTTTGGCGGACGGTTCTCCCGCCAAAATTAGTCGAGCACAAGCCCTCGGAGAAGCCCCGTCGAGAGTGCAGCAGCGTTATGACCATCTCATAGACGAGCTGTTTTCAAGGTCGCCTAATAATAAATATAGACCTGACAACAAACTAAAGCCTGTTCAGACTATGAATTGTCTGAACAGGCTTCAATCCGTACGAATCCGGTTTCCCAGCTTACAGGACTTCCCCGTACTGTACAGTTTTAATTTTTAACATTTCCTTCACTGCACCATTAGAAGTTTTCGAAGGTTCCTTCATCCTGCGTCACCGGCTTCCACGGGTAGGGAGGAAAAACGATAATCTGCGCGGTTACGACCCGGTCCCCGAGCTCGTCTGTCATTTCCGCTTCCAGTGTTACTTCTTCTTTTTCCCTGTCCACTTTAGTAACCTGCATTTCCATTCTGACTTTACTGTAGTGGTATACGGGCTTCTCAAACTGAACAGTCTGTTCCTTAATTACTGAACCCGGCCCCGGAAGGTGCATGGAAACAGCTGTCGTAAGAAATCCGGTCAGCATCAGCTGCGGTACCATCGGACGTTTATAAGGGGTCCTCGATGCATAATCATGCTGAATATAGGCCGGGTTGGCATCGTCGCTGAATCCAAGGTATAAAAGAATTTCCTTATCTGTAATCTGATGTTCCCGGCTGTACACATCCCCGGTTTGTAGTTCTTTCATTGTCTTGCCGACTTTCTTACGTTTGGAAAACAAATACATCTCCTCCTTTAAAGGAAACCGCTTTCAATATGATATAAAGAGAAGAGCTGAGAAAGCTCCCAGCTCTTCTTTCTCTTATATTTTACAGGGACTGCATCACTTTTTTAACGGAGTCTGCTGATTTATCCAGCTGGTTTTTTTCTTCTTCCGTCAGATCGATCTGCAGCACTTTTTCAATGCCGCTGCCTCCGATAACTGTCGGTACTCCAAGATACATGTCGCTGTATCCGTATTCTCCTTCCAAGTAGGCAATAGCCGGAAGAATACGTTTTTTATCTTTCACAATCGCCTCCACCATCTGAACGATGGAAGCTGCCGGGGCATAGTAGGCACTGCCGGAACCGAGAAGGCCGACGATTTCACCGCCGCCTTTACGCGTACGGTCTACAATTTCCTGCAGACGGTCTTGCGAAATAAGCTTCTCTACAGGAATACCGCCTGCGGAACTGTAGCGGAGCATCGGCACCATATCGTCTCCGTGACCGCCGAGCACAAATCCCCGTACATCCTCCACAGATACGTTCAGTTCCTGGGCAATGAACGTGTTAAAACGGGCTGTATCCAGCACACCGGATTGACCGATAACTCGTTCTTTAGGAAATCCGGCTTCCTGATACACAGCATACGTCATTGCATCCACCGGATTGGTCAGAACAATAATGAAGCAGTCCGGAGAGTGTTTGACAATTTCTTTTGTCACGCTTCTCATGATTCCGGCATTTGTGCTTATAAGATCGTCCCGGCTCATCCCCGGTTTCCGTGGAATACCGGCAGTAATGACGACAACATCAGAGCCGGCAGTATCTGCGTAATCGGACGTGCCGGTAATATTGGAATCAAAGCCCTGAACAGGACCCGCTTCCAGCATATCCAGCGCTTTGCCTTTTGTCGGATCTTCATTGTCCGGGATATCAACAAGCACGACATCCCCAAGTTCCTTCTGGGCTGCCATTAGCGCTGTTGTCGTTCCGGTAAATCCGCCGCCGACCACTGTTATTTTTCTGCGTTTAATTGCTGTCATATCAGACTACACTCCTTTACCGGGGTAAGTGAAAGCTTTATTAATTATCCGAGGTTGCGAATCAGTGCATCACCGAATTCAGAACATTTCACTTCCGTTGCACCATCCATAAGACGTGCGAAGTCGTAAGTTACTGTTTTTTCAGCGATCGTTTTATCCATCGCATTTTCGATCATGTCTGCAGCTTCTCCCCAGCCGAGGTGACGGAGCATAAGCACTCCAGACAGAAGAACGGAAGAAGGATTTACTTTGTCCTGTCCTGCGTACTTAGGTGCTGTACCGTGAGTTGCTTCAAAAATAGCGTGTCCTGTATCGTAGTTGATGTTGGCACCCGGCGCAATACCAATTCCGCCCACCTGCGCAGCAAGCGCATCGGACACATAGTCACCGTTCAGGTTCATTGTTGCAACAACATCAAATTCTTTTGGACGGGTAAGAATCTGCTGAAGGAAAATATCTGCAATAGAGTCTTTTACGATAATTTTGCCTTCGGATTCTGCTTTATCCTGTGCAGCGTTGGCTGCTTCTTTGCCCTGGTCGTCTACGATGCGGTCGTATTCTGCCCACGTAAACACTTTGTCTCCGAATTCACGCTCAGCAAGCTCGTAGCCCCAGTTCTTGAAAGCACCTTCCGTGAATTTCATGATGTTTCCTTTATGAACGAGGGTAACGTTTTTGCGGCCTTCATCAAGCGCGTACTGGATAGCAGAACGTACAAGACGCTCTGTACCTTCACGGGAAACAGGCTTGATACCGATACCGGAAGTTTCCGGGAAACGGATTTTGTCGGCGCCCATTTCATTCTGCAGGAAGTCTACTACTTTTTTCACTTCCGGAGTCCCTTCCTGGAATTCGATTCCAGCGTAAATGTCCTCGGAGTTTTCACGGAAAATAACCATATCCGTATCTTCCGGACGCTTTACAGGAGATGGAACACCTTCATACCAGCGTACAGGACGAAGACATGCATACAGGTCAAGATCCTGACGAAGGGCTACGTTAAGGGAGCGGAAACCGCCGCCGATAGGTGTTGTAAGAGGACCTTTAATAGCGATCATATACTCACGGATCGTATCAAGAGTTTCTGCCGGGAGCCATTCGCCCGTCTTATCGTGGGCTTTCTGACCGGCAAGTACTTCTTTCCACTCGATAGCTTTCTCACCGTTGTATGCTTTGTCCACTGCTGCTTCAATGACTCTGGAAGAAGCCTTCCAGATATCCGGTCCAATACCATCACCTTCGATATAAGGAATAATCGGTTTGTTAGGGACGTGCAGTTCACCATTAGTTACTGTAATTTTTTCACCTGACATAAAACAAAAACCTCCTAGAAATATAGTTCGTTGCTTCACATAAGTACATCAAAAGGCGGAGCTGCAGACTCCCGCAGCTCCTTTGTACTTTATCATCTGCTGTTACCGCTTTTCAAGCGGTACCCATTCCTGTTTTTCAGGTCCGGTGTATTCCGCACGCGGACGGATAAGACGGTTATCTGCGTACTGCTCGAGAATGTGGGCGAGCCAGCCTGAAACACGGCTCACTGCAAAAATCGGCGTAAAAATGTCATGCTCGATTCCGAGACTGTGATACACAGACGCAGAATAGAAATCCACGTTCGGAAGCAGTCCTTTTTCAGAGGAAACATATTCATCAATTTTGATGCTCATGTCGTACCACTTGGATTCACCTGTAATTTCAGTAAGCTGGCGGGACATTTCGCGCAGGTGCTTGGCACGAGGGTCTCCTGCTTTATAAACACGGTGTCCAAAGCCCATGATTTTTTCTTTACGGGCAAAAGCATCTTTAATATATTGTTCCGCTTTACCGGCATCTCCGATTTCGCTGAGCATGGCCATAACGCGCTCGTTGGCACCGCCGTGAAGCGGCCCTTTAAGAGCACCGATTGCTGCCGTAATACCGGAATAAACATCAGAAAGCGTGGCCACACAGACACGGGCTGTGAATGTAGATGCATTCAGTTCATGGTCAGCATGAAGTACAAGCGCTTTGTTAAAAGCTTTTTCGGAAATTTCATCCGGCTCTTCTCCTGTAAGCATATAAAGAAAATTAGCTGCAAAACTCAAATTTTCTTTTGGCGAAACTGGATCTTTCCCCTGACGAATGCGGGCAAAGGCAGTAACAATTGTAGGAATCTGTGCCTGAAGCTTCACCGCTTTGCGGTAATTGGCCTCTTCGCTCATTTCATCCGCTTCTTCATCAAACAGTGCAAGGTTTGATACAGCTGTACGAAGTGCAGCCATCGGATGGATCTTTTCGATCGGATACGTTTTCATCTGTTCAACTACAGCATCAGGGACTGTGCTGGCCTGGGCAAGTTCTTTTGTGAAGGCTTCGAGCTCTTCTTTATTCGGAAGGCGGCCGTTCCACAGAAGGTAGACAACTTCCTCAAATGTTGCGTTATCTGCGAGATCATCGATATTGTACCCCTGGTAAGTCAGTACATCATCGATGATGGAGCTTACGCTTGACTGTGCTGCAACGACACCTTCTAAACCTTTCGTCGTACTCATGCTATCTCTCCTTTGCAAACAGAAATGCGGGTCAAGCCCGTTGAACCCGGGTCTCCGCTGATTGTGATGTAATGAACAGACCATACGGCAAACCCGACCATTTAGAAAGCGGTTACGAAAAACGTTAACCGCAGAAAACCAGCGTATGATTTTCTATGTATTGATGTCACGCTTCCTATTATACCATTATTTGAATTTTTGTGAACGTTAAAATTTAGAAATCCAAAGAAGATTCAATCTTTTCCAGCATAAAAACGCTCCCCGCAGCGGTCATCCGCCAAGCGGGGAGAAAAATTCCACAATTTTCATAGCAAGGTAGGCTATTCCTGCACCAATTACCGGGCCGACTGCCACCCCTCCGAAAACTGCTACCGCCAGAATCGTTCCTGCAACGAGAGCTACAGTAATATGCGGATCATTCTGCAGAAGGTGGATACCGTTGGCTGCGATTACTGCCACGAAAATTCCTGCTCCTAGAGCTATCCATGCATAGGATGACCCCATGGCTGCCTGCAGATCTTTCAGTCCTATCTCCCCCGTTATGATGGGAACGAGTACGGCTATGGTAATGATCGTAACGCCTATCTGAATACCTTTTGACTGAATAAACGGGAGCACGGAATTCCCGGTTCCTGAATAATATATAAGCAGTAACACAGCCACTGCAATCATCAACGTCTGATTTTTTGCAAAATAACCGACTGCCAGCAGAAGCAGCATAAACATAATCGGCTGATTCATTTTCTCCATTCCTTTCTTACGTTTCATCGAAAAAGCTGATGTTTTTGAACTACCGTGAGCAGAAAAATTCCACGGAAGCTGTAGACACATATCCAATCAACAGAATATTTCTTCCAGCACCTCAGGAACTTCTCCATTACAACGGAAAAGCCTGCCAGCTTATCTGACAGGCTTTCCGCCTCCGGACTGAACTTTCCTAATCCAGTTTTAATATCTTCTTCCTGACTGATGGTCGATGATATAGACGTTTCCGGAGTAAACCATCTTTTCATACGCCCGCTGCAGCAGTTTTTTAAACATCTGCCTCGTGGCGGGGATAAGCAGCAGGAAACCGAGTGCATCGGTAATAAATCCCGGGGTCAGCAGTACGACACCGCCGATTAAAATACAGACCCCGTCCAGTATTTCCTCCCCGGGTACCTGGCCCTGCGATGTTTTCAGCTGGGCACGCCGGATGGCCTGAAGTCCTTCCCTTCTGGCGAGCCATGCCCCGAGCAGTCCGGTAAGGATGATTAACAGCACAGTAAGTGCAAGTCCTATCGTGTTCCAGGACAGAAGTATAACGGCTATTTCCAATGCCGGCACGACAATAAGCAGAAGAATCAGAAGCTTTTTCATTTATCTCTCCCCTTAATTTTATGACTTTAGTCCGTGAAGGATAGGTTGCTGCCTTCTAAAAACTCTGTGTTGAAGTTCACTGTTGGTGCCTCAAAAAAAGGCGTGAAAAAGAGATTTCTCTTTCTCACGCCGGTCATCTCTATCTTTATTATAGAATACTTGCAGAACCTTTGTAAATCTTTCCTTGCGTTCCGTCGACTGTTACTTCTTCTCCGTCGGTAAACTTGCTGCGGGCATCTTCCACCCCGACAACAACCGGTATTCCAAGGTTCAGACCGACAACGGCAGCGTGGGAAGTAAGTCCTCCCTGCTCGGTAACAACTGCACCTGCTTTTTCGAATGCATCGATCATATCACGGTCCGTATTGTTTGTTACGAGGATGTCCCCTTGTTTCGTTTTTTCAAGCGCTTCTTTGCTTGAGTCTGCCACGACAACGTTCCCCTTCACTACTTTACGGCCGATCCCCTGCCCCTGTGCAATCACTTCACCGATGACGTGCACTTTCAGCAGGTTGGTCGTTCCGCGCTCTCCGACCGGTACACCGGCAGTAATAACGACGAGATCTCCATTTTTTACGTAGCCGGATTTAAGCGCTTCGTCAACTGAAAGCTGCAGCATTTCGTCCGTGGAGTTAAGGTCACTTCCTACCTGGGCATGAACACCCCAAACGAGGCAAAGAGAGCGGCTTACGCGTGCATTACTCGTCACGGCGATAATAACTGATTCCGGACGGTACTTGGAAATCATGCGTGCCGTATGACCGCTCTGCGTTGCGGTAAGAATAGCGGAAGCTTTCAGGTTCATTGCCGTGTGTGTAACAGACTGACTGATGGCTTCGGTAATAGTATGCTCGTTTTCCTCAGAAATACGCCGGAGAACATCTCTGTGCTTCATCGCTGTTTCTGCACGCAGTGCAATGCTCTGCATCGTTTGTACAGATTCTGTCGGATAGCTGCCGGCAGCTGTTTCGCCGGAAAGCATAATAGCATCTGTTCCATCCAGAATAGCATTAGCGACATCGGAAGCTTCAGCTCTAGTTGGACGGGGGTTGCGCTGCATGGAATCCAGCAT
>PWLM01000090.1 GCA_003560495.1 Bacillus sp. (in: firmicutes)
ACATACCGCATCCTCTGGAGGGTCAGGAGATAAGTATCCCTCACGCAGACTAATTATTCTAATGCATTAATATAATCAACAGCCTGAAAATAAGGCCGGGATTTGTCCCGGCCTTATTTTCTATACTGCCTCTACTTCTCTCCTCTTTTCTGAAGCAGGCTTTCCTTTTTTTAAAAAATTCCTGACTTCATCACACTTTAACCCGGCCTGTCTCGCTTCTAACAGCAGTTCCTCCCACGTCACTTCCTGTACGTTTTTTTTCTTCATAAGGAAACCTCCTATTAGTATTACCTGACAGGCAATGCGGCCGCCTTAGAAGGAGCTTCCTTAGGCCCGTCATTTTGTGTCACTGCCTTTCAGCAGTTTTACCTTTTTCTGCAGATACACAAAATTTTCTGACTGTTTGTTATGCCTTATATTAAATTAAATAAAGGTTAAATTAAATGAGTGAAAAGACCTGTTCTTTAATTATTGCCATTCAATGAGTTATTTCCCTTTTGGCTTATTAATCATTACTGCAAGTAAAATGTATTTACTTGCACGGAATTTGTTACGGACAGCTGAAGGTATTCTCCACGTAAGAAAATGAAACGAATCTTCCTCTAACATTCGATAGGGACCTTTAATCCAACTATATTAATAGAAGGAATCAAGGAAACCTCTATCGAAAGATGATAAAGAGTTTAATTATTATTCAAGAAAGCGGGGAATGCAAAATGCAGCAAATCAAATGGGGTATTCTTAGTTCCGCAGCCATTGCCCGAAAACAGATGGTTCCTGCCATTAAAGAAGCAGGCAATGCGGTATTGTATGCCGTTGCAAGCAGCAGTGGACGGGCAGAAGAAACTGCTGCGGAATGGGGTGCAGAAAAAGCCTACGATTCTTATGAAGGGCTTCTTAAAGATCCCAATGTGGACGCAGTTTACATTCCACTTCCAAACGCTCTTCATAAAGAATGGGTAATTAAATCGATGAACCATGGAAAACATGTACTGGTGGAAAAGCCGGCTGCGGTCACATCCGACGAAATAAGAGAAATTAGAGAGGCAGGAAGAAGCTCGGGCATGACATGGATGGAAGGATTTATGTATCAGTTCCATCCGCAGCATGACTATGTAAAGGAGCTTCTGGCAGAAAATGCTGTAGGAAAAGTAAAACGCATACGCAGTTCCTTCTCTTTCCCACTCGATCTTGGCAGCAAAAATATCAGATTGAGCAGTGCTCTTGGAGGCGGAAGCCTGTTCGATGTTGGATGTTACTGTGTCCACGCCTGCCGTTATCTCCTTGATCAGGAACCGACATCTGCCTTTTCCGATGCCCGAAAGATTAAAAACATCGATGTCGATATTTCTACAACAGCAATTCTCAGCTTTGAGGATGTGGACTGCATCATCGATTGCAGCTTCGACGAAGCAGCCTTGAACCGCTATGAAATTGCCGGTACAAAAGGACGTATTGAAGTCCCGTTCGCCTTCCGTCCTGATCAGAACCCCAATGGAGGTAAAGGAGAAGTTATTTTAAAGGACGAAAAGGGGGCCGTTAAGGAACACCGGACGTTTGAAGGTAACCAGTTCACAAGACAGATCACCCATTTTTCTCAATGTCTGCTTGATGGTACAAAACCTGTTTACACTCCGGAAAGCACCCACAATAACATGAAGGTTATTGAAGCTCTTTATACTTCGCAGAACCAGACAAGATAAAGCCAGTTTACTGCTGATGCGCATTATTTCTTGTTCAGTGGCTGGACAGTACCTATACTGTCCGAATTTGAGGGGCTGTCCTGTATCTTTTCAGGACAGACTTCCCCTCAATATTTTTGAAATCGCTTACAATACATAGCAGGGATGTGAGGTTAATGAACTTTCTGACTGATTTATCTACGAGACTTATGCATCGTTATCTGCCGGATCCATTTCTTTTTGTAGTAATATTAACTCTTGTTGTTTTTGCCTTCGGACTCCTTCTAACTCCCAGTTCACCTGTAGAGATGGTTGTTTACTGGGGGGAAGGTTTCTGGGACCTGCTCGAATTCGCCATGCAGATGGTACTTGTGCTGGTGACTGGTTATGTTCTGGCGAGCAGCAGAATATTTAAATCCGCCCTGGACAACCTCGCCAAAACAGCACGATCCCCGGGGCAGGCAATCATTATAGTTACACTTACAGCTCTTCTCGCCAGCTGGATTAACTGGGGGTTCGGCCTCGTTATCGGAGCTCTGTTTGCTAAATCACTGGCAAGAAGAATTCCAAGCGTCGATTACAGACTTCTTATTGCCAGTGCCTACAGCGGGTTTATCGTATGGCACGGGGGGCTTGCTGCTTCTATTCCTTTGACGGTTGCTACTGACGGGCACTTTTCAGAGGATCTTATAGGCATCATTCCAACAAGCGAAACTATTTTTTCTTCATTTAATTTAATTATAACGGCAGCTTTATTTTTAACGGTTCCTGTCCTGAATCGCCTGATGATGAATCCTGAAAAAGCAGTGCATGTGGACCCTGCTCTGCTTGAGGAAAAAGAAGAAGTTCCTCCTTCAAAACCTAAATCAGAACAGACTCCTGCTGAAAGAATGGAAAACAGTGTCCTGCTGTCTATGATTATAGGTTTCATGGGTATCGGCTTTATTATTTACTACTTAATGACCGCAGGTTTTAACTTGAATTTGAATATCGTTAACTTTCTCTTTTTATTTTTAGGTATCATTTTTCATGTGACTCCGAAAAATTACCTCGCCAGCGTTTCAGGGGCTGTTAAAAACGCAGGAGGAATTATCATTCAGTTTCCTTTTTACGCCGGTATTATGGGAATGATGACTGCCTCCGGACTCGCTGTACTTCTTTCAGAATGGTTTGTGTCGATGTCGAATGAAATGACTTATCCTCTCTTTGCTTTTTTAAGTGCAGGCATCGTCAATTTTTTTGTACCTTCCGGAGGTGGACAGTGGGCTGTGCAGGCCCCTATTATGCTTTCAGCCGGACAGGAGCTTGGGGTCAGTGCTGCCAGGACTGCAATGGCAGTAGCCTGGGGGGACGCCTGGACAAATATGATTCAGCCTTTCTGGGCGCTTCCTGCTCTCGCGATTGCCGGACTGAATGCAAGAGATATCATGGGTTTTTGCATATGGGTGCTTTTCCTGAGTGGCACTATCATTGGGCTTGGACTCGTTTTTCTTTAGGCCCTGCGAATACTCCACGTTGTTACAGGAGCGCCTGAGGCTTCTTTTTTTACAAGACCTCTTTCAAAGCAAAGTTTTATCCAGCAAGGAACTACGAACTTTAACTCAGCTTTTCTATAAAAAAATTTTAATTTTCACGAATTCCCTGTTTAATACAAATAAATAACGGCTATTGCTACTAATAGAAAAGACAATTTCAAAAAAAAGAGAGAAGCCCCCAAGGCTCCTCTCTTTTCACATTATTCTATCCATAGTGCGGCTGCTTCCGCACGTATTAGCGAATGAATTGAAACTTAAATTAGTTTTTGAAGTGGTGCTGGCCGATTACAGTTACAGTCGGCTGGGAATCGAGCCATCTGTTAGTAGCTGTTGCCGGGTTGTAGAAAAATACAGCATCAGAAGCGTACTGGCTTCCACCTACAGCTTCATCGACAGCCTGCTCAGACTGGGAAGTAGCTGATGTGTTAATGGAACCATTGCTTACTGGTGTAAACTGTCCAGGCTCGTTGATTACTCCGCTGACAGAGTTAGGAAAGCTTCCGGACTCGACACGGTTAAGAACAACTTCTGCTACGGCTACTTTACCTTCATACGGCTCTCCCTGAGCTTCCGCTGTTACAAGACGCTCCAGCTGGTCACGCTCTGAGCTTGTAAGGTTCGCATCAGAAGAAGAGGAAGATTCGGAAGAAGAGCCTGTAGATTCTGAATCCTGCGTAGATGCTACTTCTTCAGAAGATCCGTCACCGTCGCCTGTGTTAACGTGCTGACCGATGCTTAGTACGTTTAAGTCACTGATTTCCGGGTTAAGGTCTGCCAGTTCATCTAGAGACATGTTGTTTTCCTGTGCAATGTTATACATAGT
>PWLM01000136.1 GCA_003560495.1 Bacillus sp. (in: firmicutes)
CGCTCTTTATTTGAAAAGAGAGGGCAATCCGGACATCACGCTGCTGCAGCGGAGCCGCTCGTTTGCGAGAGGTATCGGCAAAACGACACGCTGGGCGACGATTATGGAAATCAAGCAGGCCGGCATCCGGATGACAGGCGGCATTGAACATTACGACCGCATTGAAAAAGACCGTGTAGTCTACACAGATGAAGGAGAACAAAAAAGCATTCCGGCAGATACCGTTATTATCGCTGCCGGACAGCTCGTCAACATTTCCCTCGCCGAATCCCTGGAAGCACTAGGGAAAAAAGTTCACATCATCGGCGGAGCGAAGGACGCACTCGGTCTCGATGCCAAGCGGGCCGTCCACGATGGTGCCGTAACAGCAAGAGCGCTGTAATTAAAGGAGGAATGATTATGAACCGCACTGTACTGTATGAAACCAAAAATAAAACAGCCGTTATTAAAATGAACCGTCCCCACGTTAAAAATGCGATCAACCGGGAAATGCATGAAGAACTGTACCAGGCGTTTTCCAAGGCGGACGAGGATCCGGACGTACGGGTGATCGTCCTGACAGGAGAGGGGGATGCTTTTTCCAGCGGAGCTGATCTAAAGAGCATACCTGCAGAGGAAATGGAAAACTTTGATCATGGTGCCTATCTCGCCGACACGTACAACAAGCTTGTTCTTTTAATGGACCGCATCGAAAAACCGATTGTAGCCTACGTGAACGGACTTGCGGTCGGGGCAGGACTCAGTCTCGCCCTCGCCTGCGACTTCCGGTATGCGGATAAAAAAGCTGCTTTTTCCTTAAGTTTTCTGCAGATCGGACTGGCACCGGACGCCGGAGCCTCCTACTACCTGCCAAGAATCGTCGGGCTTTCCAGAGCAATCGAACTTGGGACAGGAGTGAAAATTGATACCGAAAAAGCAGAGCGTATCGGTCTTATCAGCGGAACAGGTTATCCGGAAACAGTAATACAGCAGCTGACAGAAGCCCCTATACCTGCTTACGGGCTGATGAAGAAAAATTTTAAAAACAGTTTCGACCAGCCGCTTGAAAGTGTTCTTGAGGAAGAAATCAAGGCCCAGCGGCTCGCCGGGAAATCCCGTCCGCACCAGAAAGCACTGCAGGCTTTTTTACAGAAATCCAAAGGCTGACGCTCTGTTTGGTTTTTCCTCCTCCGGCTAGTATAATAGGCATTGTGATTCTACTTACAGGCGCAGTGCGCTTTGACTTATTAACCTGGAAATGGAGTGAAGAACATGGCAGAACCAGCAAAAACTCTCGATGGGTGGTATTGCTACCACGATTTTCGAACGATTAACTGGAACGAATGGAAAAAGCTTTCGGAAAGTGAGCGCGATTCCATTTTAGATGAATTTATGAAAATGGTGGCAGCCTGGGATGAAACACAGGCAAAGTTTGAAGGCAGCCACGGTGTATATTCTATTCTCGGCCAGAAAGCAGATATTATGATTCTCCTGCTCCGTCCGACGATGGATGAGCTGATCGAACTCGAAGCAGCGTTCAATAAAACGCGTCTTGCGGAATTTACGACACCGACATATTCCTATGTTTCGGTTGTTGAACTGAGCAACTATCTTCCGGCCGACAAAGATCCGGCTCAGGATCCGGAAATTCAGGCGCGTCTGAAGCCGATCCTTCCAAAGTGGGAATATGTCTGCTTCTATCCAATGGATAAGCGCCGCCAGGGAAATGACAACTGGTACATGCTCCCGATGGAAGAGCGTTCTTCGATGATGCGCAGCCACGGAATGATCGGACGCCAGTACGCTGGTAAAGTACGCCAGATCATCTCCGGCTCGGTCGGTTTTGACGACTGGGAATGGGGCGTCACACTTTTCGCCCACGACGTGCTCGAATTCAAAAAGCTTGTGTATGAAATGCGCTTTGATGAAGTAAGTGCCCGCTACGGCGAATTCGGCACGTTCTACGTCGGCAAGACAATGGAAGACAGCGAAATCAAACCGTATTTTCATGTGTAAATAATGAAATCAAAAGACTGCCCGCCGGCCGGTTTTTCCGGCAGGGGCAGTCTTTTTTTAATTTACGGCCAGGGGAATTAATCATTATAACCCTGTTATTAATCATCAGGATATGCCGGTGGGAGGAGCCAAGCCGGAAGATCCCGCCACAAAAAAAAGCTGTCCGGGTATCCGGACAGCCTCTTCTTTCGTTCTTCTATTCCATAAAAGCTGCGATAATAAGCAGCACCCATCCGGTCAGAAAGGCGACGCCGCCGATCGGAGTAATAGCTCCGAGGACGCGGATACCGGTCAGACTGAGAGCGTAAAGACTCCCGGAAAAGATGATAATACCTGTGAAAAAAGCCCATCCGGCCCCGTGAAGCAGACCGTTTGAAGAAAGATGCTGTGTGAGAATGGCGACGGCTACAAGAGCCAGAGCATGAATCATATGGTACTGTACACCTGTTTCAAACGTCGCAGTATATCCGTTTGCCTCCAGCCGTTCTGCCAGAGCGTGAGCACCAAAAGCTCCAATAGCTACGAAAAGAAAAGACATCGTTCCACCGAGGATAAGAAATAATTTCATGTGCTTAAAACTCCTTTGAAAATAAGCTTTATATGTTTTGTTACTGGGCGTAAAAATGGACCGCTTCTGTTTGTCCATAAAGCAGCACTGCCGGCTTCATCTTATCACGAAGCTGAAAAGCCGGCAATTGCCCGCGTTTCTTCTCTCTTTTATAATGACAGTATTACCCTATCCTCAATAAGTAAAAATTGACTTGCAGGAGGTTTTTTTATGAACGGAACCATTTATGTACGCTCCTACACTCCGGAAGATTACGATGAGCTGCTGCTGATTCAAAAAGAAGCTTTTCCCCCGCCTTTTCCTGAAGAATTATGGTGGTCCCGGGAGCACATTCAGTCCCACACGGAAATTTTTCCGGAAGGAGCGATGATTGCTTTCGACGGAAAAGAACCTGCCGGATCCGCGACCGCACTGATTACGACTCTTACCGACGAACTTCACACGTGGGAGGAAGCTGCCGATAACGGATATATCCGCAGATCCCACGATTCGGAGGGAGATACACTTTACGGTATCGATGTATGCGTCCGCCCGTCGTTCCGGGGCAGGGGGGTGGCTGCTGCACTGTATGAAGAGCGAAAAAAGCTCGTTCAAAAACTTGGTCTCCGCCGCTATGCCGCCGGATGCCGTATTCCAGGCTTCAGCCGGCTGGCAGACAGCATGGATGTAGAAAGTTATGTCCATCAGGTGGAAAAAGGAGAACTTCATGATCCTGTTCTCACGTTTATGCTGAAGCAGGACCTGACAATCAACCAAATTATACCAGACTATCTGGAAGACGAAGAATCACGTAATTACGGCGTCATTGTCGTATGGGAAAATCCTGAAGCTTCCGGTTAAAAATCGAGGAGACTGTCACTTGCCGGTTCATCCCCGTTGTCATAAATCGTTTCCCGCTTTTTCGGTGATTCTTCCGCTGGACGGCGGGAAGTCACGTCCTGGGGGGAGGCATGCCGGACTTTTTCCGACTTATAATGCGTACCTGTGTGCTGTGTTTCCAGCAGAAGCTCACAGTATGTTTTGATAGACTGGGCATGTTCTCTGTAGGAGGAAGCTGCTTCCGGATGATCGATGCTTTCCTTCAGCCGGGAAAGTTCTGCTTCCATTTTTTGAATAACGAGCTTTGCAGGTATTTCCATCTGTTATCCCTCCTTTCTTTTCTATTTTACTTTGTTTTCCTCCGAAACAAAATAAGCTGCCGTCAAAAAAACGGCTGTTTCAACAGGAAAAGATGGAAGCATCCGGTGGAATTCTGCAGGTTTTTCAGTCTGTTTATAAAATGTTTTTTCGTGTGTAGATGTACGCTGCCCTGCTTACGCTTTCCGGGCGGGACATATTTTCCACTTAAACAGATCTTTAGCTCATCCTTTATCACTCGGAAATCAGCCACGGAAGATTCAGTAGGGAAATAGAAAGAATATTTCTGTCATAAAAAAACATGCTTTCCCAGTCTTTTTTCATAAAGGATCCCTTGAATATAGCTCCATTTGTAATGGAGATAACGCTGCTCCACTTTCGGCGGGGCTTACCCGAGGGCTTGTTCTCGACTAATTTTGGCGGGAAATACGTCCGCCAAAATGGATTCTCGAACTGCGCTGATCCTCTGGGTGTCCCCACCTCCGCTGCACAGCATTAGATATTTTTATTTTTCATGGGGCAGTTTAACGGCACCGAAGTCTCTGTTAAAGCTCCGGGCTGTTTTTGAAAGTCGCTGCTTCTCTTTTCATCTGCCGCGGAGAAAGCATGCGGCTGTCCTTTTGTTCGGTAGGATTGAGCAAAGTAGTAAATCCTTTCTTAAGAAGCTCATCTTCGGCAGAAACAGCTGGCGACGATCTCCACGGCAGGCTCAGGAATATCGGGGAGGCTTATACGCTGGAATAAATATTCTGCACCACTCATTTAATCAAAAAAATAGAAAAACCTGTCATTATAACTGACAGGTTTTTCTAACTTGAACTTAATTTCCGGAGAAATGTTACTGGATTGGACGATCTGTGATCGTGTGATCTGTTTCTCCATCACTGCCGGAACCGGAACGTGATGTTTCTTTCAGTAGTTCTTCTTTCGCTTCCTTCACTTTGGCTCCAAGACCTTCCAGATCACTGCCCGCTTCTTTTGCAGCTGAAAGCAGTTCTTCTGTATCTTCTTTCGTTCTCTGGGCGCTCGTACCGAGACCGTCCAGATCTGTCCCGTCTTCCCGGGCCTTCGATACCAGCCCTTGTGCGTCCTGCTTTAGCGTATCCGCCTGATGAGCGACTTTATTACCCGTCTTATTATATAAGCTTTGAAGATCTTCGATCGCCTCCTTTAAAACATTTACAGAACTCTGTACACGTTCGGCTGCATCTTCTTTAATACCTTCAGGATTGTTTTTTACATCCTGTGCCATACGGACAGTTTTATCTTTCATTTCCCCGGTGCTGTCAGCGACTTTTGTCCTTGTACCGGAATCAAGAAATACAGCAGCTGCCCCGACAAGGGCGCCTACAGCCATTCCTGTTACAAGTTTACTCGTCGTACTTTTTTGTTCCAGTGCCATTACTTATCTCTCCTTTGATGAGTAGTCTATAATACCTGCAGCCCGCAGGTGATATACCTTATCCATTTATTTGAAGTCATTATTACGGGGGAAACGGTCCGCAGACGGACAAATCCACTATTTCTTCAACAGAACCAGTTTCACCGATGACTCATTGGTTTTTCCTTTCCACCCTTTTCTAAAGTTTAAACATAAAAGGGGACAATGGATGACGAATCCGGTTGAAAGAAGAAAAAAGAGGGTAATCGCCAGAAACAGAAGTTTTTATAACATGGAGGGACAAAAATTGTTTTTCAACGACTGGGAAGGAATATGGCATATACTTGTTACCGCTGTTTTATTGTATCCACTGCTGATTATCATGCTCCGTATTTCAGGAAAGCGGACACTTTCCAAAATGAATATGTTTGATTTTGTTATTACAATCGCTCTCGGTTCGATGGTCTCGGCCATTGTCATGGACGGGGCAATTCCTCTTGTGGAAGGGCTCACAGGACTTGCAGCACTGATTGCGCTGCAGTTTACAGTCACCTGGTCCTCCGTACGCTTTTCTTTCGTCAATAAATCCGTAAAAGGAGAACCGCAGCTTCTTTATCACGACGGCCGGTTTATCGAGAAGGCAATGAAAAAGGAGAGAATAAAAAAAGATGAAATCATGCAGGCTGTCCGGACTACCGGCAAATCTTCCTTTGCTTCTGTTCGGGCCGTTGTGCTGGAAACAGACGGTTCTTTATCTGTGATGGAAAAGGAAAGCAGCGAAGGAGAATCCACCATCCCTGCTGAGTAATGGTGAATACGAGCACAGCAGTGCTGAACCAGCAAATTGAAAAAGCACCGGAACCCTTGATAGTTCCGGTGCTTTTTGTATGAAGCTGATGATAATACTGCAGGTCCAATCCTCGTGAAGAACTTCTTTTTAAGGAAATGAAGCTTCCCCGGTTCCAGGATTATTTTATTCCGTAAGCTCCATAAACAGCCGGACATCTTCCTTAACAAAGTCGACAGCTTCCTGCCAGAATTCAGGCTTTGTTAAATCAACGCCGAGATGCTTCTGGGCAAGATCTTCTACGCTGAGCCTGCCTGTATCCCGAAGAAGTGCTGTGTACTTTTCTTCAAATTCTTCGCCTTCCTGAACCGCTTTGGCGTAAATACCCATGCTGAACAGATAGCCGAACGTATAAGGGAAGTTGTAAAACGGAACTCCCGTAATGTGGAAATGAAGCTTCGATGCCCAGAATGTCGGTGAGTATTCGCTTAATGCTCCGCAGTAAGCTTCTTCCTGAGCTTCCTTCATCAGTTCGTTCAGGCGTTCCCGGCTTACGAGACCGCTTTTGCGTTCTTCATAAAACCTCGTTTCAAACAGAAAGCGGGAATGAATATTCATGAAGAAAGCGATGCTCCGGTTTAATTTATCATCCAGAAGCTGAATTTTTTCCTCCCGGGAAGAAGCCTGCTTCACCGATGCATCTGCCACGACCATTTCCGCAAAAGTAGACGCAGTTTCTGCCACGTTCATCGCATAGCCCTGGGACATGTACGGAAGGTCGTTCATCACGTGCTGATGATACGCATGGCCAAGTTCGTGTGCCAGTGTCGCCACGTTGGAAGCGGAGCCGTCGTACGTCATAAATATGCGGGACTGTTCCCGGATCGGGAAGCTTGTGCAGAAGCCTCCCGGACGTTTCCCGCCGCGGTCCTCTGCTTCTATCCAGCGGTTTTCAAAAGCTGTGCGGGCAAATTCCGCCATGCGTGGACTGAACTTATTGAACTGTTCCACGATCATATCTGCTGCATCGTCGTAGCTGACTTGAGGCACCTTTTTGGAAACCGGTGCGCTCACATCGTACATCGCCAGTTTATCCACTCCAAGAAGTTCAGCTTTTCTGTACAGATAGCCGGTAAACACATCTTTGTTTTTCGTGATCGTCTCCCACATGACGTCAAGTGTCTCCTGCTTCATCCGGTTGATCTGAAGCGGTTCTTTCAGGACGTTTTCCCATCCCCGGGCTTCGTACGTGCGCAGCCGGAATCCGGCCAGATGATTCAGCGACTCCGTGAACAGTTCCGCTTCGTTCTCCCACGCTTTTTCAAACTGTTCAAACACATGTCGTCGGACGCTTCTGTTTTTATCTGTCAGTTTATTTGCTGCCTGCCCGACAGAATACTGCTTTTTAACTCCTTTTTCCCGGATCTCCACTTTCATCCGGCCGACGATCGTATTGTACAGGTCTCCCCATGCGTGATAGCCGTCGACCATCAGCTGCTGAATGAGCTGTTCTTTATCTGCAGGAAGTTTTTCTTTGGCAATATTCCGGCGTTCTTCCAGGTTAAACAGAATTTTCTGCATTTTGTCACTTTTTGTAAACTCTTTCCACTGGGCATCCGTAAAATGAAGCAGCTGTTCGTCGACTGCTGAGATCAGCTGACCATAGCTGGACCCTGCCTGCTTCGTTCTTCCTGCGAGAAGTTTCGCTTTATCGTCCGTAACGTCCTGAGCCGTCAGACAGCTGATGAAAGCATTGACCTCCCGCACCTTCATTCCGATATTTTGAAGACGCTGGATAAGAGAAGCCCATTCCTCAAAATCAGGTGCTTCTTTCTTCTGCGCCTGCTCCAGTTTCAGTTTCATCGTGGACAGGTCGGTTTCAGTATTTACGAGAAACTGATCAAACTGACTGGAGCCGCTGCCTCCTGGAAAAATAGCATCAAGGTCCCACGTCATGCTGTACTTGTTCGTGCTGGAAGACTTTTCGTTTTTCTGTGTTATTCCATGAAGAGCGTTGTAGATTCGGTGCAGATCGTCATTTGTATAAATGTGTGTACCAGTGCTGTCTGTACGTGCAATAGCTGCCATTGCTTCGGCGACGGCTGACGCTTCAATCGGTTTATACTTTTCCATCCGGCCGCTCATTAATCCGCTCAGAGGACGGGAAATCAACTCTGCAGATTTTTCTCCGAGCCGGAATTCATAGCGCTCTCCGGTAAGAAGGGACGGTCGGATAATATGCAGTGACGGCAGGTTCAGAGCCATCAGACTGTCTTCCAGCGTTCCTTTCACCTGACTGTAGAAAAAGCGGGATTCCCGGTCTGCCCCCATAGCAGAAATGACAAAGAAGCGCTTCGTATGGTATTTTCCGGCCAGTTCCGCCAGCTGCAGCGGATATAAGTAGTCCACCTGCATAAAGCCTTCCTTTGATTTTACTTTTTTCATTGTCGTACCAAGCGTTACGAAAATGTCATCAATGCCGTCCATAATCGTTTCGTTTTCATCGATGCTGTCGAAGAACACATAGTGTTCTTTAATTCCTTCGCGTTCTGCAAATGGCGTGCGCCTGCGGGTCAGCAGGTGAATTTCTTCATAATCTCCACTCTTCAACAGTTCTTCTGTCAGGTTTCGGCCTATTAAGCCGGTGGCTCCTGCTATCAGTGCTTTTTTCAACTGCTTTCACCTCATCCTCATTGTATTAATGATCTGTTTCGGACATTCTTTTTTGTAAAAGCTGTTCCGTGCTCGTTTCTGGAACCGCTGAAAAACGTGCTTCTGGAAATATTATTACTCCCCTTTCCGGAAATAATATTTAATCAGCGCCTGCGTTCCTGCGTTCTCCCAACCTTCCTCTGACAGCTTCGTATAAAGGGATTCTGCAAGTTCGAGGCCCGGCAGATTCAGCTCCATATTTCCCGCAGATTCCAGGGCAATACGCATATCTTTTATAAAGTGTTTAATGTAGAAACCGGGTTCGTAGTCCTCCTTCAGCATCCGCCGCCCCAGTCGGGACATGGAAACGCTGCCTGCCGCGCCGGTTTCGATTGTTTCAAGCACCTGATTTACGTCGAGACCTGCTTTCTGTGCGTAGGCAAGAGATTCACTGACTCCCATCATCGTCCCTGCTACGGCAATCTGATTCGCCATTTTTGTCATCTGTCCTGCTCCTGCCGCTCCAAGATGCTGGATGTTGGAGCCGATCACTTCAAACAGGGGACGTGCTTTTTCAAACGCTTCGCTTTCTCCTCCACACATCACAGCGAGCTCTGCATTCCGTGCGCCCGTATCTCCTCCGGATACCGGAGCATCCAGAATCAGCATTCCAGCAGCTTCTGCCTCCCGCGCCAGTTGTTCAGCAAGCTGGGGGCTCGAAGTCGTCATATCAATTAAAAGAGTCCCTTCCCGCGCATTCCGGAGAAGACCTTCCTCATTTAAAAACACTTCTTCCACATCGGAAGGCCAGCCTACCATCGTTATAACGGCGTCCGCCTCCCGTGCGAGGTCTGCAGGGCTGTCATGCCAGTGAGCTCCTTCTTCCAGAAGATCTTCTGCTTTTGCTTTCGTACGGGTATAAATATGCAGGTCATACCCCGCATTCATAATATGACGCGCCATACTTTTTCCCATAACTCCCGTGCCGATAAATCCTATTTTTTGCATAAAGCAACCTCCCTTTCACAGACGGCGGTCAGCGGATTGAAACCGGTTCTAGAAATCGTCCGGATGCGGGCCAAAACGCAGTTCCTGGTTTAGATCGTACAGCTGACGGACATCCTCATCTGTCAGTTCGAAATCAAAAATATCCGCGTTTTCCTTGATCCGGACCGGAGTAACAGATTTCGGGATCGTCACGACTTTCTCCTGCACATTCCAGCGGAGAATTACTTGAGCCGGCGTTTTATTATACTTGTCCGCGATTACGTTAAGCACCGGATCGTCCAGTTTACGCCCCCTTGTGAGCGGACTCCACGCCTCCAGCTGAATGTTGTTCTCCTGGCAGTACGCCATCAGCTCCGGCTGGGTAAGCCACGGATGAAATTCCACCTGATTCAGCATCGGCGTTATTTCGGCAGTTTTTTTCAGCTCTTCGAAATGGTGCGGCAAAAAGTTGCATACACCGATCGCCCGTATGAATCCCCGTTTATACAGATCCTCCAGTGCCCGCCATGTTTCTTTATAAAGCCCTTCCACCGGCCAGTGGATCAAATAAAGATCGATGACATCCACACCAAGCTTTCTGCGGCTGATTTCAAAAGCTTTCATTGTATTATCGTAGCCCTGGTCGTCATTCCATACTTTCGTTGTAAGAAAAATTTCTTCTCTCGGGATGCCGGATTCTTTTACAGCTCTGCCTACCCCTTCTTCGTTACCGTAAAAAGAAGCAGTATCGATACTCCGGTAGCCGTTTTCCAGTGCTGTTTTGACAGCCTGTTCCACTTCTCCTTCATTATCTGCTTTGTACACGCCAAGACCGAGCCACGGAATTTCCACTCCGTTCGCCAGCACTGCTTTATCATCGATTGAATGCATCGTCATCCTCCTTTAGTTTGATTCCTCCGGCGGTTCCACCGGGAGCTGCCAGTCGATCGGTGTTTCTCCCCATTCTTCGAGCTGCCTGTTAATTGTCGAAAACGGCCTGCTGCCGAAAAAGCCCCGGTTAGCTGAAAAGGGACTCGGGTGGGGTGATTTCAGCACTACATGCTTTTCTGTATCGATTCTTTCGATTTTCTTCTGGGCTGGTCTGCCCCACAAAAGAAAAATAAGCGGGCGGGAACGTTCATTGAGCCTGTCGATGACTTCGTTAGTAAACTGCTCCCACCCTTTCCCCTGATGGGACTGCGGCTCTCCTGCCCGCACCGTAAGTACGGTGTTCAGCATTAAAACACCTTCCTCCGCCCACTTCTGGAGATAACCGTGTTTAGGAATATCATATCCAAGATCATCCCGCAGTTCCTTGTAAATGTTCACGAGGGATGGAGGAACTTTCACACCGGGCCGGACGGAAAAACTGAGTCCATGCGCCTGATTTCTGCCATGGTACGGATCCTGGCCGAGAAGAACGACTTTCGTATTCTCCCACGCGGTGGCATGAAAGGCGTTCATCACATCGTTCTTCGGAGGGTAAACGGTATGTTTTTGATACTCCTCTTTCAAAAAAGACCGGAGCTCTGCAAAATAATCCTTTTCTAACTCATCGCCGATTTTGCTTTCCCAGTCATTACAGAATACCTGATTCAACTTCCCACCTCCTTCCACTTTCCCAGTGAAATTTTCAACGCACAGTTAAAGCGCACGGCGTTATAACACAAAAAACCCACACGCTGTCGATACCTTTCGTGCCAGCGTATAAATGGTATAACGGATGTAACGCTGATCGATACACCGTTATTATTTAAGCTCCCAGGACCTCCAGGTAAGGCTTCCATCCGCACCGCTTACCTTTACAGTGTTTGCTTGTGGCTCGGGGAAATAACGTGCGCTCATTACTTTTTCTCCTTGATTAATAAATACTTCCAGTGAAGAACTGTCGAGGTACAGACGAAGTTCTTCCAGATTTTCCACGCGGCACTGTCTTGTTTCTTTTTCTCCATCCCGGAACCGCGGCCGGGAAAGCGTCAGAATTTTTTCAGCAGCATTGTAGGAAAGATCTGCTTCCTCCCGAAGCTTCAGTTGAAAATCTCCCGCTTCCTTCGTATCGAGAATGATCTCTGAAGCAGGGGTAATGACAGCTTCGGCTCCAAAAGACAGGGCTATTCTCATCTCAAGCGGTGTTCCTTCCCGCAGTTCCTCCAGCTCTTTCACCGGAGACTGGGTAATGATCGTTCCATCGGAATGCAGTTCTCTCGGGATGGTCATGCAGTGGACCCAGCCTTCTTTCACTGTCGGCTGGTATTCCTCGTCCGAATCCGGTACGCCCATCCACCCGATTAAAATACGTCGGCCGTGTTCGTCTTCTGTTGTCTGGGGAGCATAAAATTCAAATCCTTCGTCCAGCTCGTGAAATTCCCCGTGCTGAAAATCGACTTTCTGAAGATCTGCATTTCCCAGGAAATATCCTGCCTGGTACGTGTTTTCGTATTTCATCCCTTCACGGGCCAGCCCCTGTGGTGAAACGATCAAAACGCCGGTACTGCCAAGACGGAAGTAATCCGGACATTCCCACATGTAGCCAAACCTTCCCAGTCCGTTCCTCTGTGCGCCTGCTATTGGCCCGAGGCATTCCCAGGTGTGAAAGTCTTCCGAGCGGTAAAGAAGCACTTCTCCTTCCAGATTTTCTGTCTGTGCACCGATCACAAAATAATAGCTTCCATTTTCTTTCCACACTTTCGGATCACGGAAGTGGGCAGTATACCCTGCCGGCAGTTCATCAACGACAGGTCCCTTTTTTTCAAAGTCGATTCCGTTTTCGGAGACAGCCAGGCACTGGTAGGATTCTCTATTGTTATTCTCGTCTTTGACGTTACCGGTATAAAGAAGCGCCAGTTTTCCGTTCAAGTCTATACTGCTTCCGGAGTAGCAGCCGTTTTTTTCGTACCATTCGCTCGGGGCAAGAGCGATCGGTTCCAGCTGCCACCGCACCAGATCTTCCGACGTGTAGTGCCCCCAGAACTTGTGCTGATGATCCGGACTGTAGGGATTCCACTGAAAAAAGAGGTGATAGGTACCCTGCCACTGAATCCAGCCGTTCGGGTCATTCAGAAGACCTGAAGGAGGCATTAGATGATACTGCTGGCGGTACGGATCTTTTTCCACCGTATTTTTTAGTTTCTCTGCTTCCTTCCAGGCTTCTGCGTGAAGTTCCTTTTCACGTTCAGTCATGCTTCTCCTCCTCCTTCTGCAGCCGGCTGTTAACTTCTTCTTTTGTCGGCAGCGCCGTCATCGCACCTTTTGTAGCTGCTGCCAGACCTCCCGACACAGCTGCAAAGGAAGCCATTTCCGCTGCTTTTTCCGGAGACAGAGCGCGCAGCGGCTCCTCAAGCAGATGAAGCTGATAAAGCATGCCGGAAACAAAAGCGTCTCCTGCGCCGGTCGTGTCCACTGCGTTCACTTTCATGGCAGGGACATGAACCGGCGCCTCCCCCTGAATAAATATCCAGCTGCCTTCTGATCCAAGAGTTATCAGAATGAGAGGGATATTGAATTCATCCAGCCGGCTCACACCATTTTCAATATCCTGTTCCCCCGTTATAAATTCGAGTTCCTCCTCGGAAATTTTCAACACGTCGGCTTCACCGAGCATACTGCGTATTTCTGTACGTGCAGTTTCCTCTGAAGGCCACAGGCCGGGACGCAGGTTCGGATCGTAGGAAATGATCATCCCCTGCTCCTTCGCAAGGCGCACCGCTTTTTTCGTAGCGGATTTTGACGGTTCACTGATCAGGCTGATCGATCCAAAGTGAAGCAGATTGTTTTCAGTAAAAAGCTGCTCCTCTACTTCACCCTCTTCAAGAAAACGGTCGGCACTCGGATCGATATAAAACTCAAAGCTGCGTTCTCCGCCTTCTCCGAGCGTTACAAAAACAACTCCTGTTCTCGTATCCTTTGTAAACAGCATATGCTCCGTATTGACACCATAGCCTTCCAGCGTGTCCTTTAAAAACCGTCCGAGTACGTCGTCCCCTACTTTACCGAGAAAGACAGCGGACGCACCGAGACGGGACAGCCCCACCGCTACATTAGCCGGAGCTCCCCCCGGGCTTTTTTGAAACGTTTCATTGTTGTCGTCGAGCGGAATAAAATCAATCAGTGCCTCTCCAAGGCATATAATTCCCTGCTTCATCGGTCTTCACTCCTTTTATGTATAAAGCCTTTTTAATGGCAGGCTTTTCTCTATTATACGTATGGTACCTTCCACCCTCAACCCGGGGCAGTGCCGGCATTTCTTTTCCCTATACCCTTATCTTTCCTCCTTTAAAAGAGAATGCGTATTTCTCCGGTCTGTTTTCCATGCCGGAAATTCGCTTCCTGTGTTAAACTGTGAACATAGCTTTTAGAACGAAAGCAAGCAGCCCGCTGATGAAAAACCTGGAACGTCTTCTGTCTTCCAGAGCGGGCAATTAAGAAAGGAGTCTGCCTTTTGAAACCAATTATTCCCGATCAAGTACAGGAAGCTCTGGAGGAGTTCGCCGGATCCCCGGTTTTTATCCATCTCGAAACGACGAACGGAGCTTATGCAAGTCATAATGATAAAAACTTTTTTTCGGCAGGTGCTTTTATCCGTAACGTCCAGCTTCAATTTATTCATGGAAAAATTGCCGGTGAAGGACCATACCGCATCGGCCTGGAAACCGAAATTGGCTGGCTTTACGGAGAAGGACTGACAGACTGGGAAATAGACGAAGAAGGCCGTCTGCTTCTTGCCGGTCATGATCCTGACGGACGCCTCGCCGTTGCACTTGAACTCAGCACTACACCATTTCGAAAGTAGGAAAGGAGCCCCCGTATGACAGATCAGCACGTACTAGTTGTATTCCCGCACCCGGACGATGAAGCATTCGGCGTTTCGGGTACTATTATATCGCTTACCGACGAAGGGACACCGGTCACCTATGTATGTCTTACTCTCGGAGAAATGGGCAGAAACATGGGAAGACCCGTCATGGCTACCCGGGAAACCCTTCCTGAAATCAGAAAAAAAGAGCTGGAGGAAGCGTGCCGGCTTCTTGGTATTGAAGATTTGCGCCGGTTTGGAATGCGTGATAAAACAGTGGAATTCACAGACCAGGAAGCGCTCATTGAAAGAATTTCAGGAGTTATTACGGAAGTGAACCCGACACGGATCATTACTTTTTACCCGGGATACGCCGTACACCCCGATCATAACGCAACAGGCGCTGCCGTCGTGGAGGCTGTGCGGAAGCTTCCAGAAGGCAGCCGTCCGGAAATTCACGCTATAGCTTTCGCGGATGGAAGCGAAGAAGCTGTTGGTGAGCCGGATGTTATTAATGATGTCCGGGACCTGCGTGATAGAAAACTTCAGGTCATTGAAGCCCACGCTTCCCAGACAGCAGGACTCATGGAGCAGGTAAACAGCCGGATGGAAGCCCAGGACGAAACGATTGAGTACATGCTGCAGACAGAGCGTTTCTGGACTTATCCTATTGATAAAGACCCTGAAAAATAGCATTAAAAAAGCCGCCCGTTTTAATTCGGGCGGCTTTTTCAGAGTGTTGATTAAGTCTTGATTTCAGAATAATTATTCTTCTGAATGTATAGCTTTCTCCTGCGCTCAGCCCTGCCGTGGGTTTGTCGTCAGCTGTTTGGCCTGAGCCATGGAAAAGGATCTTCCGACTGCGCTTATTCCCACCGGCGTCCCCGCCGGACGTTCCGGAGGAAAAAGCCTCTCCTGAATGGAAGAAAGGGCGGAATCAACACGTTTTTTAGAAGAGA
>PWLM01000206.1 GCA_003560495.1 Bacillus sp. (in: firmicutes)
GAACCGATAAAGAATGTAAGAATGAAGAACGGGAGCGCAAATCCGATAACATAAAGCAGCGTATACCAGAATCCCTGCTGCGGATCACTGGCAGAAAGAACGAGGATGGAAGCAAAGATCGGCCCGATGCATGGCGTCCATCCTGCAGCAAATCCCATACCGACAAACGTCGTGCCTGCAACTCCTGCGGGCTTTTTCGTAATATTAAACCGCTTGTTCTGCATGAGGCTTTTCATTTGAAAGACTCCGGCTACGAACAATCCCATAAATATAATGAAAATACCTGCCAGCTGCTGAACGAGGTTTCCTGAAGACCCGATGACAAGGCTTTGGAGCCTCTCTCCCATAAAGGTGGCTCCCACTCCGAGTGCCATGAAAATGGTGGAAACTCCGAGAAGGAAGAAAAACGTATGGAACATCAGTGTTCTTCTCATTTTCTTATTCGGAGAGTTTTCCAGCTCCTTCACGCTGATCCCCGTTATATATGATAAATAAGCGGGAAAGAGCGGCAGCGTACAAGGTGAAATAAACGAAATCACTCCCGCAGCAAAAGCCGCCCATATCGTTAGTTGACTTAACTCTTCCATGCTGTCACCTGCTTTTTATTTATTCGTTGAAAAACATACAAAAACACTGCTCCTGCAGCCGGAATCCAAAAATACGCCCCGGGAACCGGAACCATAAAGAACGTGTGGACTGTATCGAAAAAACCGATCAGCCATCTGCTGAATGCCCATATCACCACTGCCGGAAGAACCATCTGTTCCAGGCTCCCCTTTTTGTGATGTATCCAGTATAAAACAATACCACCCACGGTAATAATATAAAAGGAAACAGGATGGGCTGCAAATGGAAGCAGGCTGCCTGTGGAACCTCCTGCAGAGGGTTGAAAAAAATGATAGATAAGTTCTGCAGCAATGAACATCGTAAAAATCACTCTGAACAGGGCAGCGCCATCAAGAGCATGCTTTTTCACCTGAATGACACTATAGATCATCATCACTGCTGCTGCAAGAAGCATTTCCTCCGCTCCTCCCGGATAGCTCAGCACAGCAAGCGGATCTGAGAAAAACGCCGGCAGCCGAAGCAGTACAGTTCCGAATAAAAAGACGATAATTCCTGCCGCCAGTATATTCAAACCTTCTTCCCGGATCTTTTTATACTTCTCTTTTTGAAAATCTGTCCCGTATCGTATGTATATATACGCCGCTGCCAGGGCGGCTGCCGCCATAAGTGTAGTAAACGGTATAGTAAACGGTCCGATCGATAGTGCGTCATTCATAAACTGTCCTCCTTCTTTTCCCTTGTAATACTAAAGGAGCTTTGTGAAAGTTTGATGAAAATAGATAAATAATATATTTTCAGCAGAGAAGTTTGAATTTCAACATACATTGAAGGACGGACCTGTAGAAACAGCCGATCAGAGCTCCGTTTCCGGCGGAAGCTGTCCAATGCTTTCGCTCTTTACTACATGCAATAAAAAAGTTCACCTGCTTAAAGGAGGATCTGCACCTTAAGAAAACAGGAAGGCCATCTCTATCACTACTAGAGACGGCCTTCCTGTTTGTTGATTAAATGATCTATGCAGAGAATTTTATTTTAGCGTATAGCTCTCCTGCACTAACCGGCGGAAGCTTGCCGTGGGCTCGTCTTCAGCTGTTTTCAATGCCTGGCGGCTTTGAAAAGGATCTTCTGACTTCGCTGATCCCACAGGCGTCACCGTCGGACGTTTCGGAGAAAAAAACGCTTTATGACACAAAAAGACGGGACATCATGTTTCTTTTATGATGAAAACTTCTTTATTATTTCCTTTTTAGAGCCGCAAGTGACGACTCCTGAACAATCCAGAACGATGCAAAGACCGTTTAGGAAGAAATCAGCTGATCCTGAGCCGTCCTTATTATTAGAGACGGCTATCCTATATGAATGTAAGTGTTTCTTTGTTCCAGACAGTTTACACATCTATAAAGTTTCTCCCGCATCAAGCAGATATTCATACAGTTCCTTCAGACTTTCTTCATTTCCGTAAGCTTCTGTCACCCCATATATTTGGATCTCTCCACTCTCTTCCACGCCGTTCATTTCGTAGTCGAGGTCATGGATGATCCGGTGGGCGTAGCGCATCGCCATGCGGTCTTCTACGGCCGGGTCAGAAGCATAGTTGTAAAACGTCATAAAATTGCTTACATCATCGACAGCACGGGAATCATTCAGATAATCACCCTTCAGCTTTTCTGCTTTATTCATGAGGTTTTCCGGATCATGGTATTCTCCGTCACGAAGATCTTCAAAACGGAATGTTTCCACCCTGCCATAGCCTGTCAGTTCATTCATTGTCCGGTGAATAGAACGCAGTTTTTCTCTCGCTGCTTCTTCCTGATTTTCCTGGAAGGCAACCGCTTCTGCTCTTTCGGAACGTTCAAATACATAATCTTCTTCTGCATCCATCCTGACACTGTTTTCCGAGTTCAGGCTTTCTCCGGCGTTTTCCTGCTGTTCCCCGTTTCCCCTGTCTAAACTTATGTAGAAAAAGGCTCCTGCACCGAGCGTTATAAGCAGAAGAACGGTTATTATTATTTTCATCATAAAAAAATCCCCCTCTGACAGTCCGTACCCAAGCTTAAAGGAATAACCTGGAAGAATCAAGACCTGCGACTGAAAGGGGGATCTTATTAGTGTTTCTTTAGAACATGACTTTTAAAATTCTGACCGAAAGCACACGGCACTTATGAAAACTACCTATTTGGTTTGTTTATAGTATTCCTGCACCTGGTCACGAAGTGCCCGTTTCAAAAATTTCCCGACAGAAGTTTTTGGAATTTCCTCCATAAATATTACGTCATCCGGAAGCCACCATTTTGCAAACTTCGGCCGGATGAAATCCAGTACCTCCTCTTTCGAAGTGTTTTTATCCGGATCCTTCAGCACGACACATGCAACAGGGCGCTCCTGCCATTCCGGATCAGGAACAGACACTACTGAGGCCTCAAAGACATTTTCATGAGCCATCAGGGCATTTTCCAGATCCACCGAAGAAATCCATTCGCCTCCGCTTTTGATTAGATCCTTCGTCCGGTCCACGATTTTAATAACACCTTCTTCATCCACCGTACATACATCTCCTGTATGCAGCCAGCCATCGATAAACGTTTCATCTGTCCGGTCATCTTTATAGTAGGAATCAGCAATCCACGGCCCGCGAAGCAGCAGTTCTCCCATTTCCTCATCATTCCACGCTACTTCTCCTCTGCTTCCGGCTACTTTCATTTCAAGTCCGGGAATAAGCAGTCCCTGTTTCGCACGGACAGCCAGTTTTTCTTCCTGCGGCAGATCCTGCTGGTAGCTCTTCAGGCGGGAAACGGTAGCCAGCGGACTTGTTTCTGTCATGCCGTACGCATGAAGAAACGGAACGTTGTATTTTTCCTCGAACGCCTTAATCATGCCGGCAGGTGCGGCTGAACCGCCGCATATAACTGCCCGAAGGCTGTCGGTACGGTAATCATTTTCTTCCAGTTCTTTCAGCAGAGCCAGCCAAATCGTCGGCACACCGGCAGTGACCGTTACCTGTTCTTTTTCGATCATTCCGGCCAGAAGATCCGGTGTAAACCGTGGACCGGGCATTACTTGTGTGGATCCCATCCATGTACTTGCATATGGGATTCCCCACGCATTAACATGAAACATCGGTACAACAGCCATGACGGAATCCGATTCCGAAAGTGCCGCGGAGTCTGCCAGTGAAAGGCTCATGCTGTGAAGGACCGTCGAGCGGTGAGTGTAGACCACTCCCTTCGGATTACCGGTTGTAGCTGAAGTGAAACACATGCCTGCCGGCTCTGTCTCATCCATGTCTTTTACAAATTCAAAAGATTCACTGCCGTTACGGATCCATTCTTCATAAGAGAAAACGCTTTCAATTTTTGACTCCGGAAGTTCATTATCAGTCATTACGATAACCGCTTTTACTGTTTTTAATTTGTCATATACGGCTTCCACGAGAGGAAAAACATCTTCGTCCACGAAGAGAATTTCGTC
>PWLM01000030.1 GCA_003560495.1 Bacillus sp. (in: firmicutes)
AAAGAGAAGACTCAATATAAGCTGGAATGAGGATTGAAAAACTTTCTGGACCTATTGTATAATGAAATCAATAGAAAAGTTGCCTGCGGTGTTGGTGAACTTCGAGTTTAATTCGAACCGAACACCAATTCACTTTGGGAGCCTTACATTGGGCGACGGACAGCATGCCTTTATGAGGAAGCTGAAAATCGCCCTGCAGGCACCCACCTGCCTTAGGCGGGTTCGTGAAATCTGGAAGATAACCGCACATGCGGGCAATCCTTTCCTGAAGTGTCCCAGAAGCTGTGCTTTTGGGACACTTTACTTAAACAAACATAAATGTTGGCACAGGAAGAATTAAGAGGGTGGCTTATATGGGAGAAAAACTGGTACATAGAACACATTTATCAACGAGGCTCAATGTCCTCTTTTTTCTCGTTTTCATTTTGTTTTCGATATTAATCCTCCGACTTGGCATCGTGCAGATTGTGCAGGGAGAGGAATATGATGAACAGGTGAACCGGGAAGTCAGTGTAATGGAGCCGATCGAAGCCCCCAGGGGACATATGTATGACCGGTACGGGAATCTGATGGTAGGCAATGAACTGATTCTTACCGTAACCTATACGAACCGGAACAGACCCCAGGAAGACATTCTGGAGACGGCAGAAAAGCTGAACGAGTTCATATCTTTGGACACGGAGAATGCGGCTTCAAGCTACGAAAGAGACCGACGTGAATTCTGGGCTTTAAAAAACCCTGAAGCGTTTGAAGATAAGCTGAGTGTAGAGGAACAGAATGCTCAAGGTCTCGATGATGGAGAAGCACATACAGTAAGAATCGAATCTGTATCCGACGAAGAACTTGCTTCTCTGAGTGACGAAGATCTGGAAGTTTTTATGATCTGGAGAGAATTGAACAGCGGGTACAATAATATCCCTCATAAAGTGCAGCGCGGTCTTGAATATGAAGAAGCAGCCCTTATTACAGAACAGATAGAAAGTCTGCCGGGGGTGGATATCATCAGAGATGCGGCCCGGAAATATACGTATGGAGACAGTCTCCGGCCTGTTTTCGGGGAAGTAGGGTCCATTCCCCGTGAAAGCGTGGAAAGGTTTCTCGCGGAAGGGTATGAACGAAATGAAGAAGTAGGAACGAGCTATCTGGAAGAGGAATACGAAGCAGTTCTCAGAGGACGTAAAGGAGCCCTTGAAAACTTTACCGACACTGATGGGAATGTCATCCGGAGTGTGGAAGACACACCTGGAGGCAGAGGATACGATTTGAAACTTACGTTTGATATGGAACTGCAGCAGCGTCTGGAGGATATTATTGATGAAGCTCTCAATGAAAGAAGCGGCAGTTTCTTAGCGGACGAGGACGCCTATGTCGTGATGATGGAGCCGGATACCGGTGAAGTGCTCGCTATGGCTGGAGGAAGCAACGATCTGGGCACCTTTACGCAGGGCTATGTGGTCGGTTCCTCCATGAAAGCTGCAAGCGTCCTGGCAGGATACGATACAGGCGTCCTGCCGCCGGGCTCGACGATCAATGACAGGCCGATCCGGCTCCCGGGTACTGAAAGAACGATCAGTTCTGTAAACAACCTTGGTAGAGTAGACGACCTGACAGCGCTGGAACGGTCTTCCAACATTTACATGGTGGAAGTAGCTATGAGAATTGTCGATTACACACCCGGCGTTTCCGGGAGTAACTGGGGGAATTACACAAGAGGATTTGATATTCTTCGGTCCTACTACGCCCAGTTCGGACTCGGGGTGGAGACGGGGATTGATCTGCCGAATGAGTTTGCAGGAATAGACGGGGGAAATGATGCTCCGCCCGGCAGTATGCTGTTTCTTGCTTTCGGACAGTTTGACACATATACACCGCTGCAGCTGGCCCAGTATGTTTCTACAGTAGCCAACAGTGGAGTGCGTATTGCACCGCGGGTAGTAAGTGAAATTCTTGAGCCCGATCCGGGAGGGGAAGAGCTTGGAACTATTTCTCACCAGTTCGAACCGAAAATTCTCAACACAATCGATGTGGATGAGGAGTATTTCGAAAGAATTCAGGAAGGTTTTTACAGAGTAGTGCATGGTAGCCAGGGAACGGCAAGGAATTTCTTTTCACTGGTCGATGAGGAGGTCGCAGGGAAAACTGGAACGGCCCAGATCTTTGTGGATGAGGAGCCCGGAAACAACCAGACTTTTGTCGGGTATGCGCCATTTGAGGATCCGGAAGTAGCTTTTTCCGTGGTAGTACCCGGCACTAGTAATGAGGCTGGGAGCGGTGGTATAGCAGCGGGCATCGCGAGCCGTGCCATGGAGGAGTTTTTTGACTTGAAAGAAGAAAGAAGCGGACCGCAGGAACCGGAAGATGGTCCGGAACTGGAAGATTTTGAGGAAGAGAGTAATGAAAGCGACTCTGAGGAAGCAGAAACTGAAGAAAACCAGGGGGATGACGTGGAAGGCCCGTAGTCTGTTTAGATTTTATGCTGATAAGGAAATTTCCTTTACACACCTACTTGAATCTGAAGCAATAGTCTGCTATTATTTTAAGGTATGAGTAAAATAGAGTTTGGAGGGGTATTAATATGCGTGTACAAGTAACACTTGCCTGCACTGAGACTGGTGACCGTAATTATATTACAACAAAAAATAAGCGTACTAACCCAGATCGTATCGAACTGAAAAAGTACAGCCCGCGTCTAGGCCGTCACACAATGCACAAAGAAACAAAGTAAGTACAAAAAGCACCTGCTGTTTCCTTGAATTTCAAGGAAGAGCAGGTGCTTTTTTTGAAGAGTTCATAGAACGTTTCTTGCTCAGAATGTCTAATGCACGTTTTCTGATTCGCTCCTAAAAAGTACGCCGGGAACTTTTCAGCCATTTTACCATTCCATCCGGAGTGTTCCGTGAAGACCAGTGCTTTTTCGTTTCAATAACAAACAGCTGATCCTCTTCCGAAAGAGCGGAAAAAATCTTTTCTTTAATATCTTTTGCGCTGTGATAGGTGTCCACGATCCAGAAAGAGTCAAATCGTTTGGAATAGCTTCCAAAGGACTTCATTACTTTTTCGAGTTCTTTATATTCCTTCTCCGGAGCACTAAGTTTGTAGGTTACTACGTAAACTGCCATAGCTGCACCTCCTTTCAGAAAGCTCACAACCGGTTTATTTCTGCATTAATGCATTAAAAAAAGGGAACAAAGTAACGAGGAGGGATAAAATGGACATGATTCTAGGTGTATTTACTGCAGTGTTAATCGTTATAGTGATTTATATTTTCAGGGAACCGCTTGGAAGTTACAAAGAAGAGTTTAAAAATTCTGTTAATATGAAATTCAGAAAAAAGTGAAGGCGGTTATTTAAAAAAGTCTGGAAGTGTTCTGAAAACTTCCAGACTTTTTGTGAACTTCGAAATGATTCTTTAACATGCCTGCATACCGTGTGAAACTGAACGTGCCTTTATGCTCTGCAACTACTCTTCTGTTTCATTATCAGGTATATTATTTTCGTTAAGCTCCTCCGGGTCGACGGTATTGCGCTCGTTTTGATCCCCGCATGCGGTAAACAAAAAAGAAGTACTTAACAACAGGATAATCCCGGCTTTTTTCAAATATATCATCCTTCCGTTTATTTTAAGACTTTTCAAAAGAAAATTCCTCGTTACTGCTTAAATAATCTTTCAGCGCTTCATCATTCGAGGGTGCCTGGCTTTCCTTCTTTAATTCAGCGTCAGAAAGAGAAAATTCTTTCTGGACAGAAGCTTTGATTGAATCATACACATAAACTAAATATTTTTTTTCCTGTTCATATCCAGAAGAAAGATTCTGATCTTCTCCGATAATATAGAACTCAGTGGAAAATTTCTCCTTGAAAAGATAATGTAACTGAATTCTTAGCGTTTCCAAAGCATCAGCAAGACTGTACTTTTGTGCGTAAAACGTTTTTTTGAAAGAAGGGTGATGAATCTCCACGTGGAAAATAAGATCTTCTTCTGGATCACGTCCGGGACTGATGGACAATCGTGCATCCTGGTAACTTCCCTCAAATACGTCCACCTGACGTAATGGGTGAGGGGTTTTTAAAACAATCTGTTTCACATCGTTTCCTCCTTCAACTGCTTTAGTTTATTATTAATTTACCTCTATTGACAGCTTCGTTAAACTTCAATCTAAAAAATAATAAGATTTGACCTTAATTTGTCAAAAGAAGTACGATTTAGTCAAAAGGAATTTGTAATTAGGGAATAGAATGCTGGGCGGGTTTACAGGAGGGCTGTGAATACCTCCAGTTTAAAAAATACTGTGCAGATCTTATATTCCGGTTAGTAATGTTTCAAATGCACACTTTTGAATAATAAGCGGTACTGGCAGACATCGAGTATCAGTGGACGGTTATTCAGAGGTTTTCTTGTACGTCCAATTTTTAAAGGAAGGAAATATTATGGATAAGCGATCAATTCGGATTTCAATTAAAGAAAAACTGCAAAAACTTTCAAAGGAAGAAAGGCTTTCTCAGGAAAGTACGCTGTATCCTTTGCTTTTTGAAATGACGGAATGGAAGAAAGCAGATGTAACAGCCTGTACGATTTCTGTCGGGAATGAGCTGAATACGTATCCTATTTTTATACAGGCTTGGAAAGAAGGAAAAAAAATAGCAGCACCCGTAGTAAAAGGAAGTACAAAAGAGCTTGATTTTTATATTGTAAATAAAATGGAGGACTGCCGGGAAGCTGGTTTTGGACTGATTGAACCGGATCCTTCAAAATGCGAATATGTTTCCCCGGAAAATATTGATCTTGTAATTACTCCAGGGCTGGCGTTCGATACAGAAGGCTTTAGAATTGGATACGGAGGCGGTTTTTTTGACCGCTTCCTTCAGGGACTATCTGTTTCTACTGTAAGTATCGTTTTTCAGGAACAGATTATCGAAAATATACCGAGAGAACCCTTTGATGTTCCCGTAGAGCATCTGCTTGTCGGAAAAAGAGTGGAGGAAAAAAACTGATATGAGTCTTTTTCTTTACTTGCTCACAGCGGTGGTGGCCTACGGAGCATGGAAAATGAAATCACTTACAGCCAGTGGAGCTGTTGCAGCATTTATCTTCGGAGGACTTTCTGTGGCAGGATTTGGATTTACAGGAATGGCTGTAATGGGAAGTTTCTTTTTCAGTTCGGTCCTGCTGGAAAAAGTTTTAAGAAGTGAAGATAAGAAGGAAGCAAAAGGAGCGAGAAGGGATGCAGTCCAGGTAATGGCAAACGGCGGGGCGGCATCAGCATGTGCGTTTCTCCAGATTTTTTTTCCGCATTCTGTTTTTTTTATCGGCTTTACGGCAGCCTATGCAGCAGCAGCGGCAGATACTTGGGCATCTGCGATCGGCAGAAAAAGTAAAGAGCAGCCGGTTTCGACCCGGACCGGAGGCTTAGTAGAACCGGGAATATCCGGAGGTGTAACGAGATTAGGAAATCTGGCTGCAGGAGGGGGGAGTATTTTTGTGACAGTGTCCGCCTGGTTCCTGGAACCGGAAATGTTTTCCGCAATTATTCTACTTGTGCTGTTTTTAACCGCGTTTTTATCCCAATTTGCCGACGCGTGGTTAGGGGCGGTCTATCAATCATTATTTCAGTGCCGGGTTTGTGGAGAAAAGACAGAGCAATCTGTTCACTGCAGAAAATTAACAAAATTAGTCAAGGGAAAGAGATGGTGGAGCAACGATGCCGTAAATTTTGCTGCAGTTTCCTCAGGAGCTGTATGTGCAATGCTGATCTATACGATCGTGACAGGGTGAAATATACATTAAAAAGAAATATTTGGACATACTTGAATGGATAAGGTACAATTAATGTGAATGGTTTCACAAAGATAAAAAAAGGAGTGAAGGACCAATGACAGCAGTGAAAAAAACTTTGCGTGTAGTAGTGATTGGAACAGGACATGTTGGCTCAAGCTATGCATTTTCTCTTATTAATCAAAATCTTACCGATGAAATGGTGCTCATAGATTTGAATAAGGAAAAAACCGAAGGAGATGCTATGGATTTAAATCATGGTGTTCCTTTCGGTGCCCCTACGAAAATATGGGCTGGTGAATATGCAGACTGCGCAGATGCTGATCTTGTCGTAATTACTGCCGGAGCGAACCAGCAGCCTGGAGAGACGAGACTTGACCTGATAGAAAAAAATGCTAAAATTTTCAAAAATATCGTTACCAGTGTGATGGATTCCGGTTTCGACGGTATTTTTCTCATTGCAACTAATCCTGTGGATGTTTTGTCTTATGCTACCTGGAAATATTCCTGTCTTCCAATGGAGCGTGTCATCGGTTCAGGAACTATACTGGATACGGCCCGTTTTCGTTTCATGCTCGGAGAGTATTTTGACCTCGATGTACGTAACGTGCACGGTTATATCATGGGGGAACATGGAGACACAGAACTTCCGGTATGGAGCCAGACCCGTATAGGATCGGAACATATCGGCCGATACATGGAAAAATACAAGCCGGAAGGAACACAGCAGGATCTGGAGGACATGTTTATTAACGTGCGTGATGCAGCTTATCATATTATTGAACGTAAAGGTGCCACTCATTATGCAATAGCGATGGGGCTGGCCAGATTGACAAAAGCTATACTAAGAAATGAACATTCTATCCTGACAGTTTCCACACTTATGAAAGGTGAGTACGGTCTGGACGATCTTTACATTGGAGTGCCCGCCGTTGTCAGCCGGCAGGGAATAGAAAAAGTGATTGAAATCGACTTGAATAAGGAAGAAGAAGAAAAACTCAATCATTCTGCCCAGGTGCTGAAAGAAGCAATGAAACCTATATTTAATGTATAATCCAGATTAGAAGTTAAGATGCTTCGTTTATGATGCCCGGAGAAAAGGGAACACATAAACAGGCATCTTTTTGTTACGGAATGTTTTACTGAGGGAGAAGGGGGGACGATCATTTGGAGCATAATTACGCAGAAATACGCTTTTGGGAAACTGTCTATCACCTGGCCGGGGCGGAAAGCTTTCAAATTATTCATTTGAATGAAGAAGGCTGCATTGTATGGTTTGAGGACGTAAGAGAAAAAAAGAGCAGTATTCTGCGCCTTCAGCTGAAAAGCTACGACTGGAGCAATCAACTCCGGGGGGATATCAACAGAGTGTATTCATCAGCTAAAACCGTCAGGAAAAAGTTGAAACTCCCCCGGGCAAATGTAACCAATGTAATTATGGCTCCCTATCCTCCGGTGGACAGTTACGAACAGTTTACGTCCCGGCCGCTTCCACTGACCGCTGGTGGGAAAAATCAGATGAGGACAATTCTGCTTCCTCTTCAGGAAATGCAGGAGCAGCTTTTCCCGCTTGCTACCGAATGGAAGCTTCGGGATATGCCTTCCTATCTTCCGGATAAATATCTGGAATCAGAAGAAGAACAGGAAATGTATCTCCGCAGGATGAAGCGGAAGGTCAAAAGACTGTATGAAGATAAGCAGGAGGAAGAACGAAGTGTATTTATGCACGGTACCCCCTCTTTTACTTTTGCGTTGATCATTGCAGTATTTGCAGTTTTTCTGTATGTGGAAATGGAGGGCTCCTCCACAAGCACATTGACATTGATTGAAATGGGAGCAAAATTCGATCCGCTTATTCTCGAAGGAGAATGGTGGAGGTTTTTCAGTGCCATGTTTCTGCACATAGGTTTCCTGCATCTTTTTATGAATTCCCTCGCTTTATTTTTTCTTGGGGGAGCTGTGGAAAGAATATTTGGCTCAGGAAGGTTTTTAGTTGTTTATTTCGTGGCTGGTTTTTTTGGTTCAGTTTCAAGTTTTGTATTTAATGATAATATCTCCGCAGGAGCCAGCGGTGCAATCTTTGGACTTTTCGGGGCGCTTCTTTACTTTGGAACACGTTACAGGAGGCTGTTTTTCCGTACATTTGGTGTAAACATTGTCGTTATACTTATTATTAACCTGGTGTTTGGATTTACGGTACCTATGATTGATAACGGTGCCCACATTGGTGGGCTGGTAGGAGGATTTGCAGCTGCGGCAGCTGTCGGGCTTCCCGGAAAGAAAGTCATCAGAACACAGCCTCTCGCTGGAGCGGCAGCGGTGGTGGGAGCTTTCATCCTCTTGTTTATAGGTTATTCACAGGATGTGGAAAGCGGACAGCTTCAGGTTATCTATTATGAAATGGGGAGGGAGTCAGTAGAAGCAGAGAACATGGAAAATGCGGTGTATTATCTGGAAGAGGCACGGGATATGGAAGGGGGAGCCGATATCCCTATTCCAGAAGACGAACTGAATGCCAATATTTATTTCCTTCTGGCCTATGCTCATCTGCAGGAAGATAATCTGGCGAAAGCAGAAGAAAATCTGTGGGAAGCCCTTGAAATAAGGGAGGATTTTCATGAAGCTTACTATAATCTGGCGCTTGTATATTACGAACAGGGGGAGTATGAAGAAGCTCTGGATTTAATACAGGAAGCAATAGCTATTGAGGAAACGGAGGAATACCTGGACCTCGAAAACGAAATCCAGGATGAAATCACCGGGTAGATACGTCTCCCCCCCCGGTGATTTTTTATTGTTCACTTTCCATATCGTAAAAAAAGAATTCATCTTTTATGAACATGTTTTTTTCATTATGCACAGCCCGTTCTGCTGCGAACACTATTCCAATCGGAGTGGAATGAAAATCATTATGAATTGTAAATGGAGTGCCGGTTTCACTCGCAGCCTTCACATAATTACTGTAGGACGAATACGGCAGATTGCCGTTTACGAGCATCCGTACATCCTTTTTCGTTTTCATAAGCCGGAGAGCTTCATCATACATACCGGTTTTATAAACTTGAGCGTTCGTCAGTGCCAGACGGACCCGCTCCGCAAAAGTGCCTAAAAACAAATGTTTTTCTTCCGGACGAATTTCCGGAGTGCCGAATATTCCCTGCTGTATGATCTGCTCAAGTTTTGCCTTTTTCATAATGGAACCCTCAATTCTAAAGATGTTTTTGTGAAGTTATGCACAATCTTATTTTATCACGTTATACTGAAGAGCTCAATAAGCATCTCGTCTATTGAAGAAAAACTGTTTTCTACGTCTTGTTGTTGGTATAATGTGATCTGTAATACAAAGCAGGGAGGCCTTTATAATGACTTATCTGGAACTGCTGAAGCATCTGCGTGCCTATCAGGCATTTATTTATACAGGGGACAAAGAAGCTGACCTGGAAATGATTACTGACGAAATAAAGGAGCAGCACCAGCTTGGACTTGTTGATGACAAATTTCTGCGTGATGCTCTGCTTGTACTCTCAGGAGAGCGTTCAAAACTGAAAAAGTCCAGGAATGACAAGGACTGAAGCGGGGGATAGCGTTTTGTGTACTTTTTGTTGAAGGTATCCATTTAAATTGCAAAAAAAGTATTGCCCAGGAAGATTCTAATCACTTCAACAGTACAGCGAAATATTCCTCTGAAAACTCATTTGTCAGTCGTTATCATTAAATGAAAGACTTGTTATATTGTCTGTTATTTATAAGCCCCGCTTACGGAGAGTGTCCGCTGTTGATGTCAGAGAGAGCTTGAAAATCTTCGGGGAAGTTATGAAAGCCTTCAGCTGTCCTTCCGTCCGGGAGGATCTGCACGCTTTCCGCAGGCGTCTCGAAAAATCGCCTCGGCATCGGTTTTACAGAAGAAAGACCAGCGTTCATGAAAAGCAGAACCATTTCTTTTTCCAGGAAAAAAACGAAGCGGACACCGGTTGAAGAGGAAGGTCGGAGGATAGGATGGAGTGACAGCGGGGGATCTCTTCTACGGCAGGCCGGACTGGAGAGAAGTTTTTCCTGTTGTCATCAACAATGAACATTAACAAAGTTTATATAAACAGCCGGACTGTGTGGAGAAAGTTAATTATATTCAGGAAAGCAGGGATAAGATATGAAAGAACAGGTGATTGCAGGAATAGATGTCGGTGGAACAACGATCAAAATAGCCTTTATTACTGCAGAGGGTGAAATAAAAAAGAAATGGGAAATTACAACGAACCAAAAAGAGGCCGGAAAATATATTATGGCGGAAACTGCAGCCTCTATTAATCAGCAGCTCGAAGAATCCTGGGAATTAACAGCAGCAGGGGTCGGAGCACCTGGCTTTATTGATGTGGAAAGAGGTTTTATTTATGAAGCAGTAAATTTAGGCTGGAAAGAGTACGAATTGAAAAAAGAACTGGAGGAGCTGCTTCAAATTCCTGTAGTTGCGGACAACGACGCCAATCTTGCTGCGGGCGGGGAGAAATGGAAAGGTGCCGGAGAAGGTGCTCGAAATCTGCTGGCTGTGACACTTGGTACAGGTGTCGGTGGAGGGATTATCGCCGGCGGCCAGATTCTTCACGGTGAAAGTGGAATGGCAGGTGAAATCGGGCATATAACTGCTCTCAAAGAAGGGGGAGCTCCCTGCAACTGTGGGAAAAGAGGATGTTTGGAAACCGTTGCTTCCGCTACTGGGATTGCAAGGCTCGGACTGGAAGCAGTCCAGCGGGAAAAACACGGCTATTTAATGAAAAAAATGCAGAGTGCGGGAATCGTTACGGCCAAGGATGTTCTCGATGGAGCCAAGCTTGAAGATCCTGTTTCTGAAAAAGTTGTCGATGAAGCAATGGAACATCTTGGACTGGCACTGGCAAACCTGTGCAATTCTTTAAATCCGGAGACGATTGTTATCGGTGGGGGAGTATCGAAAGCAGGCGATTTTATCATCGACAAAATTAAAACTGCTTTTCAGAAATATGCTATTCCTAAAATAGGGCGGGAAACAAAAATAAACCTTGCTGCTCTCGGTAATGATGCAGGTGTTATCGGTGCGGCCTGGCTGGCTAAAGAATTCTTTGTTAAAGAGGAGGGGTGACACATGAAAGGAAATAAAACTATTATATTTCTGCCGGCAGCGGTAATGCTGGGGTTATTTATTTTCGGCTATTTTTCGTTAAATCAGTCATCGGGCTTTTCCAATAGTGACCTGCAGCAGAACATGGATATAACAATTGAAGAGAACAGTGTCAGCTGGCAGTGGGGAAGTTTTCCAGAAAGTGGAGTGGCTGGAGAGGACTATATAGAAATAGTAACGGATGGGGATTTGGAAGAAGCGGAGCTCCGTCTGACGCATGCTGATGAAGTATTATATTCTACCGATGAGTGGATTAAAACTACCGAGGGAGCTGCTGCTCCATTTCCTACGTACGCAGAAGACGAGCAGATATACGGAGCTTCTGGAACATGGGAGATTGCATTGGATGGAGAAGTGGAAGCGGTCAGGTATTACCATACGTGGTCTGCTGCGGAGATGCCATCAAGCGGGACCGTTGATCTGACGGAAGTTTTACAGGAACGTATTCCTGAAAATCACTGGGTCATTGAAGAAAGCTGGTAATTAGATGATAAAGGGGCTTTCTTTTCCTGGAGGAGTTATGTTTGCCGGCGGGGGATGGTTATCCTGTGCTTATTATAAGAAAGGAAAAAGAAGAACCTGGCTGCGCCCATTAAATACGAAATCATATCTTTATGCCTTATGGACAGCTGCAGGCACGTTTTCTATACGTGCCCGGCTCATATTTTTCGGGATAATAATTTTTTTCTTAGGAGGGATTTCCGGATTTTTACCTTCTCTGCCACTATATACGTACTTGTGGCTGATTGTCGGTTTTCACTTCTGTTTTCCTAAAGAGATGAAAAAATTCCACGCGGCAGAACACCAGGTTCTTGCTTTAAAAGGCAAGACTGTAAAGGTGCCGATAGAGAAAGTTCTGCGGAATACCGTTGTAAACCGGCACTGCTCCACGAATACCGCTCTCCTTTATACAGTTCTGACAATTTTTCTGATCCTTCTGGGTGCGCCTTTTATCAGTTTTAAAGCCGTGCTTCCGGCAGCTGCTTATGGGGCAGTGGTTGGAACTTTTATTCTTCATCCATGGATGAAGAATAAAAGAACGCCTTTTTTGAAGGGTAAATTGCTGCTCGTTTCTGCGTGGATTCAAAAAAATAATACTACCTCCGTGCCAGAGAAAAAACATGCAGAAACTGCACTTCAGGCATACAGGCAGCTGCAACAGGCAATTTATAAGTATTAAAGACAGGCTTTAAAGCCCCCTTTACACATACTAAAAGCACCACAGGAAAGTATCCTCGTGGTGCCGGGCTTCAAGAAGTATTCATTTGATCAGGCTACTACGCCGCCTCCGCCTGTGAAGATCACAGCGAAAAGGGTCCGCAGGGAAAACCATCCGAATACGGCTACGGAAACCAGTGCAAAACCGGCTCCGAATAAGTTTCTTCGTTTAGCTTCTGTGATTAACCCAAAAACCGATAAAATAGTGACACCTAAAGTAATAAGTCCAAGAAACATTTAAGTATACCTCCTTCTCTCAGTATAAAAAGACCTTTATGTAGCAGTCTGTATTATCCGAAATGGTCGGACAGCTTCTATCACTTCATATTTTACTTTTTTTTTGACCGGTTGTCGAGTGTCACTTTTCGGAAGTACTAAATTCCTTTTTGTTTATGTAAATTAAATGTCCTATAATAGATCCAAGGAGGAGATACATATGAAATACGAACGCATACCGCTGGGTCCTCTACAGACAAACGGGTATTTGATTTACGAGGATGGGAAAGCATTAATCATCGATCCAGGTGGAGAAGCCGATAAACTGCTGTCACGGGTCAAAGAACTCAACCTGGAAATCGAAGCTGTGCTGCTCACACATGCACATTTTGATCATATAGGAGCACTTGAGCAGGTGAGGGATGAACTCAAATGTCCCGTTTATCTGCATAAAGAGGAGAAGGACTGGCTCGGGAGTCCACAGCTTAACGGGTCGGGTGTATTCCCGGGAATAGAACCGGTGGAATGCCGGGAAGCAGATCATTTATGGAAAGAAGAGGGTGAAAAACAAGTTGGAAGCTTTTTCTTTTACCTGTTTGAAACGCCCGGCCACTCTCCTGGAAGTGTTACTTATTATTTTATTAATGAGGAAGCGGCTTTTTCCGGAGACGTCCTGTTCCGTGGCGGAGTAGGAAGAACAGACCTTCACGGAGGAGACCAGGAAACCTTAATGAAAAGTATCCACGATAAACTTCTTGTGATGAATGACGAAACAGAAATTCTGAATGGACACGGCCCCTCCACAGTAATTGGGGAGGAAAAAGAAACAAATCCATTTATTAATGGATTTGGATGGTAATATAAAAAAGCTGTATGCTCCTCCGCGGGCATACAGCTTTTGGATTTCGGGAAGGTTTAGTGGCCTCCGACATCCGGGATCATAATAAATGTAGTGTAATATGTGAATCCAACGAAGAACACTGTTAAGTACGCGCCAAAGATATAAACGTATGCACGCTCTGAAAGCTTGAGATAGCTGAGTGCAATGAATATACCAGTTTGTGCGAAGAATAAAATTGCTGCTTCAAGCATATCACCTACGAGGAACAAAACGGCAAATATCCCCGTCCAGAACCCGAGAACTCGATACATGCGTTCCATGACTTCCCCCTCCTTTTTATGTAGCTGAAAACATACAGATGAACGAAAGTAAGTTCACCTCATTATAAATCGAAAAAGGTTTGTTTGTAAACTGTTGCTTCTGGGGGATTTCCTAAGCAGCACTTTTTAGTGGAGTCTGCCTTACAGAAACATGAGGAACTGAAGGCTTCTCCAGGAAGGGGATTGTGAAGCAGAAATTACTTTCTGCAGAAAAAAAGTATTTACGGTACAGGAAGAAGCGGGAATAACGTTAAAAGCACCTCGAGGCAGAGAGCTTATTTGCATAGTTGGAACAACCTTTTTTGGCATTTAAAAACAAATCTATTTTACGAGACGGGGCGGCATTAGTGGCACTGTCATTTTAAATAACTTAATATACAGGTGTGGAACAGGGTATAATTTACCCAAATCCAGAAATTTTCAGGGTTTAATTTAAGGTAAACAAAGGTATTATAAGATGTATGTAGAATAATATACATACTTGAAGAATAAAAGGAGGAAGCAATTTATGAGTAATATGGATACGAAAGATTTTATTTTAGGAGCTGTAGTAGGAAGCCTGGTAGGGGCTGCGGCAGCGGTTTTAATGGCGCCCAAATCCGGAAGGGAACTTCGGACCGATTTAAATGAAAAAGCTTCATCAGCTAAAGACCGCACAGCGGAATGGACGAATACGGCTAAAGAAAAAAGCTCAGCTGCTGTGGATCGAACGACCGAATGGACGAACACTGCCAAAGAAAAAGGAGCAGAATACTCCCAGCTTGCTAAAGAAAAATCCGGAAGTATTACGAGTGCTGCAAAAGAAAGCCTGGGAAAAATCTCAGAGCGGACTTCTGAAGTTACCGATAAAGCCTCCCGTATGGGTGAAGAGCTGACAGGGGATGTTAAAGGTGTAATGGAGGAAGAGAAATCCGAAGGCAGAAAACTTGCCCAGCAGGTTGTCCAGGAAATTGAAGAAACAAAAGAACGTCTGCGCAGAGATGTGGAGGCACTCCATAAAGAGCAGGACCTTCATACAGAAACTTCGTCCCAGGAAGAAAATCAAAAGTAAAGAACGAAGCTGATTCTTTTTGAATCAGCTTTTTTTTTTGGAAAAAGAAGGATTTTTATTCCTTCATGTCGAATGTATGTTCTGTAGTTCTAAAAAGCTTTGTGAAATGAGTGGGCTTCAGGTAAGTAAAAGACCTGGAAGCATCTGCAGTGTTTAAGTGTCTCTGCGGATGGTCAGGTGCGGAGCACGCTGTTTTTACAAAGGTAAATAAAAAGGAGAGTGGTATATGGAAGCTTCACTGAAATTAAAAGAGATTATCAGAGAAGCGGTGGCATTAAAAGCATCAGATGTACATCTGCTTCCTGATGAAGAAAGTGTAAGGGTTAGATTTCGTCTCGACGGTCAGCTGATTGACGTTGAAAAAGTAGCGCTCCCGGCAGGGCGGAAGCTGATTTCCCACATGAAATTCATTGCCGGTATGGATATCGGCGAAAGGCGTCGTCCGCAGAATAAACGTATCGAAATACTCATGGAACAGCGTACTATTTTTATCAGACTCTCAACATTCCCCTCCTCCCTAATGGAAACGCTTGTACTGCGTATATTTCCATACGAAAAATCAGATACTCTTCGAGAGCTTGCACTATTCCCGGATCAAGTAGCATCCCTTCAGAAACTTATACATAGCCCCCATGGATTAATCCTTTTATGCGGCCCGACCG